>CAMOVS010000008.1 GCA_946627575.1 uncultured Lachnospiraceae bacterium | reverse complement strand
AGAGGAGGGAGTCATCTCCCATCTGATATACAATACCATGAAAGATCTTATTTATAAAGGTCTCGTTTATCGACAACCCGAACCGCTTTGCCCTCACTGCGGACAATGGACTTGGGCTGGAGCACCTTGACATCCACCTTGATGCCCAGCATGGACTTAAGGCCCGCTACAACCTTCTTCTCTCTGCTTTCCACAGAGATATCTCTCTGCTTCTGCATCTCCGGAGTCATTTCCACCTGAACCTCGATGGTATCGCGGTTATCGACACGGTCAACCATAATCTGGTAGTTGGCCTGATAGCCCTGGTCAAAGAGTACCTGCTCGATCTGGGAAGGCCATACATTGACACCTTTCACTACCATCATATCATCGGATCGTCCCATGGGCTTATGCATGCGGACATGGGTTCTTCCGCAGGAGCATTTCTCCCGGGTCAGATAGCAGAGATCCCGGGTCCGGTAGCGGATCAGGGGATATGCCTTTTTGTCAAGGCTGGTGAATACCAGCTCCCCGATCTCGCCGTCGGGAAGGGCTTCCCCTGTCTCCGGATTGATAATCTCTGCATAGAAGTGGTCTTCCTGGATGTGCATGCCGCCCTGCTCCTCGCACTCGAAGGATACGCCAGGTCCGGAGATCTCTGTCAGGCCATAGATATCATAGGCTTTGATGCCCAGGGTTGCTTCAATATCCCGGCGCATCTCCTCGGTCCAGGGCTCAGCCCCGAAGATGCCGGCCTTCAGTTTGATCTGGTCTTTCAGGCCTCTTTCCGTGATGGCTTCGCCGAGATTGGCCGCATAGGAAGGCGTGCAGCAGATGATGGTCGAGCCCAGGTCCGTCATAAACTGGAGCTGGCGATCCGTATTTCCCGAGGACATGGGAAGGGTCAGGCTGCCAACCATGTGGGAACCTCCGTTGAGACCCGGGCCGCCTGTAAACAAACCATAGCCATAGCAGACATGCACAACATCATCCTTGGTTCCTCCGGCTGCAACAATAGCCCGGGCACAGCATTCATCCCAGATATCGATGTCTTCCTGGCTATAGAAGGCTACAACCCTCTTTCCGGTGGTACCGCTGGTCGACTGGATTCTGACACAGTCAGACAGAGGCACGGACAGATAGCCGTAGGGGTAGGCTTCCTTGAGATCGTCTTTGGTGACGAAGGGAAGTTTGCCGATGTCTTCAATGCCATGGATATCCTCGGGCTTAAGGCCGGCCTGGTCCATCTTCTCACGGTATGCCTTGCAATTGTCATAGACATGGGCAATCTGCTTAACCAATTTGTCACTCTGCAGCTGGCGGAGCTGGGCTGTGGGCATGGTTTCGATCTCGGGCTGGTAATAGTTCTTCATGATTTCTTCTCCTGTCTTTCATCATGGTATCCTCTAATTTCATGCTTAAAGATTTTCTTTCTTTTTTCATCAGCCTGCCGGCTGATATGCAGGAAGATATTTCCTCAACCCGACCCTCTTCGGATAAAGGTTCATACTGTATACATCGTCCTGGCGTGAGCCACGTTTTTTTCAATAATCCAGGCTATCCTTCCCCAAAGTTGCCCTGCCCCGTTTTTTCTTTTATGCTCTCCCCAAATCAAAGGCTTTCAGATTCAGTTCCCGGAACTTCTCAGGGACGCAGTCTTCGATAGCCTTTTTCCATTTATCTACCGGTATATCAAAATATCTTGACAGCCTGCCCATAAGAACGATATTAACCGCCTTGGCAGATCCTGCCTCATTAGCCAGAGACAGGCAGTCCATAGCATCTACATTCAGACCCAGGTCCTTCATTTTCCCGATCAGGTTCTCCGGATAGGAGGCTGCTCCCGTGATGACGGGCATGGGATCAATCTGCTGGGTGTTGACGACAACCCTGCCGTCCGGCCTGAGATAGTCGATATAGCGGGCCGCTTCCAGCTGCTCGAAGGAAACGATAAAGTCCGCTTCTCCCTTATCAATGATGGGGGAGTATACCTTATCTCCAAAACGTACATAGGTAACCACACTGCCGCCCCTCTGGCTCATACCGTGAACCTCGGATACTTTAACATCATAGCCTTCCGTTAGCAGCAGATATCCTAATAATTTGCTGGCGAGAAGGGAACCCTGCCCTCCGACACCGACAATCATAATGTTCTTCGTCATAGTCCATCCCTCCTCAGCTCTGTAATGCATCAAACCGGCACAGCTGCTGACATACGCCGCAGCCTACACAAAGAGTATCATCCACGACAGCCTTTTTGTCCCGGAAGCTTAAGGCCGGGCAGCCCAGGCGCATGCAGGACCGGCAGCCCACGCACTTGTCCTTTTCCACATGAAGGGGCGGATTGTGCTTGACATATTTGAGCAGAACACAGGGACGGCGGCTGATGATCACGGATGCTTCATCGGCTGCCAGCTCTTCTTTGACGGCCTGATCACACTCTGCCAGATTATAGGGATCTACCACGCGGACACGGTGGAACCCCATAGCCTTACAGAGAGCTTCCAGATCGATCTTACCGGCCGGATCTCCCTTGATGTTATAACCGGTCGTAGGATTCTGCTGGTGGCCCGTCATGCCTGTGATAGAGTTGTCCAGGATGATGACGGTGGAATTGCTCTGATTGTAGGCGATATTGGCCAGGCCGGTCATGCCGGAATGCATAAAGGTAGAGTCACCGATAACGGCAACGGTCTTTCCCTCGCTCTCCTTGCCAAGGGCTTTATTAAAGCCGTGGAGGCCGCTGATGGAGGCGCCCATGCAAAGTGTGGTCTCAATGGCGGCCAAAGGCGGCACGGCGCCCAGTGTATAGCAGCCGATATCTCCCAGTACCGTGCATTTATTTTTGGAAAGAGTATAGAAAAGACCTCTGTGAGGACATCCGGCACACATCATGGGCGGCCTTCCGGGGAGGGCTTCACCCAGAGACAGGCTTTTGGGAACTTCCACGCCCAGTTTTTCGGCGATCAGGTTCTGGGAATACTCCCCTTCCATGGGAAGGACATCCTTGCCGGTCACTTCCAGTCCCAGAGCCTTGCAGTGGTTCTCGATAACCGGATCCAGCTCCTCGATGATAACCAGCTTATCAACCTTAGCGGCAAAGTCCAGGATCAGCTGATCCGGAAGGGGATTAGACATACCGATCTTTAAGATGCTGGCCTTATCCCCGAAGACTTCTTTGGCATACTGGTAGCTGGTAGACCCGGTGATGATACCAAGACCGGTATCTCCCATCTCCACCCGGTTAAAATAGCAGTCGTTGGCCAGGGCTGTCAGCTTCCTGGTACGCTCTTCCACGATGGGATGACGGCGGATGGCATTGCCCGGCATCATAACATACTTGGCTATATTCTTCTCATAGGGTTTGACCGGTGGAAGGATCCTTTCCCCGGTCTCTACCAGACTCTGGGAATGAGCCACCCTGGTACACATCTTGATAATGACAGGTGTATCGTACTCTTCCGAGAGTTCAAAAGCTCTTTTGGCAAACTCCAATGCCTCCTCCGAATCGGAGGGCTCCAGCATGGGCACCTTGGAAGCGATGGCGTGATGACGGGAATCCTGCTCATTCTGAGAAGAATGCATGCCGGCGTCGTCTGCAACGCAAATCACCATACCTGCGTTAACTCCGGTATAGGACAATGTATAGAGGGGATCAGCCGCTACATTGAGTCCGACATGCTTCATGCCGCAGAAGCTTCTCTTTCCTGCAACGGAAGCGCCGAAAGCCACTTCCATGGCCACCTTCTCATTGGGCGCCCACTCGCAATATACTTCGTCGTATTTGGCGACTTCTTCCGTCACCTCTGTGCTGGGAGTTCCCGGATAGCTGGATACCACGCTGCATCCCGCTTCGTACAGCCCCCTGGCAAATGCTTTGTTGCCTAACATAAGTTGTTTCATGCTAATCTATCCTTTCTAATTCCATGATACCCTTTGGTCTGCACCTTCCTGCTACATCTCTTTCTAATCGGCTTCGGAATCTTCCATTTTCTCAATAATCCCGGCCAGACATCCCGTGCCGGAATTGAGCATACGGTTGACTCTGCTGATGGTAGCCGAACTGGCATTGGTCTTTTGCATGATCTCGGTATATACCTTGTCCTGCATAAGCATCCTGGCCACTTCGTAGCGCTGTTCCATGGATCTCAGCTCGGTTACCGCGCAGAGATCCTCAAAAAAATCACAGCAGTCTTCCAGGCTGCTGAGTTCCAGAATCGCCTTATACATCGCGATTTTTCTCTCCCTTGCTACACGCTTCGCCATATAGTCTCCCCCTATTGAATAGCTGATTCATATACGCATTTTTAAATTATAGCATGGCTCATCCTGTAAGTAAACAAAAAAATTCAATACTTTGAAGTGTGACAGTGTAAAGGCATAACAAAAGCCGGCTTACGCCGGCTCTGCCATAGGTCTTGGATTGCAGGGACCTGGTTCAGCATAATGGACAGCATACATATCATGATGACAATCATCAGTAATGGTATCCGTCCTGACCGACCCACTCTCCTGCTCTTCGCAGTCTCTGGTACTCATGATAAGCTTCTTCCAGAATCTGCTTTTCATTGCTAAAACGCAGCAAATGAAAGGCTTCATGGAACTTGTAAAAACCAGAATCTACAAAATACTCTTCCTTCTGAGGCTTGGAGTAATAGCTTTCTCCCATCATAAGATACCAGTGCACCTTCTTCTCCACCATATTATGGTATACCTTGAAGCTGTATTCACTCTCACCGATATACTTGACGATATGGGCATCAGCCCCTGTTTCCTCCTTCACTTCTCTCAACGCTGTTTCCGTGTGCTCTTCCCCGTCTTCTACGGTTCCCTTCGGAAGTACCCAGCCATCGTATCTTCTTTTGTAATTCTTATACAATAACAGTATCTTCCCTCGATATATGACCACACCACCACAGCTGACTGCATTAATCATATCTTCCTCCCGAGGCCGGCAGGCAGTTCTTCCGGCATCATGCCGTCTTTCCGTCTTCCGGTTCCTGCTGATGTATGCGGTGTGTCAACGTTTGATATGATTATAGCGAATTCGGGCTAACTTTTCAATGTCGAATTCTTATCAAATACAATTCAAGATGATTTCCCGGTTTATTCCGAATAATATTCGTCAAAAATCTCTCCGGCAATGGGCACGGCGACCCGGCTGCCGGATCCCGAGTTCTCCGCAATGACACAGACAACGATGTCAGACTCTCCTTCGCTCCTTCCGGCATAACCGACAAACCAGGAGTGAGGGGTCTTATCCTTGACGTCGGCCGTACCGGTCTTTCCGCAGGCCCGGTAGTCTGCGTCCTTAAGCTTGGAAGCGGTACCGGACTCTACCACAGCCCTGGTCAGTTCCTGCATCTTCCGGGCTTCAGCCCCGGTCATCAGGGTGTCGTACTCTCTGGGTTTGGTGGTCTTGACGGTGTTGCCCTGGCTGTCAACGACTTTCTCGATCAGATATGGCTTCATGAGAACACCATCGTTAGCCACAGCACTCATAATCAAAGCATTGTGAAGGGGAGTGATCTCTGTCTCTCCCTGGCCGATGGCCGTCTGGGGGATCTGGCTCTTGCTTGACTGGCGGGTCAGCTTGAACCGGCTCTTCTTGACAGGCAGGTCAAAGTCTATACTCTCATTAAAGAGAAATTCCTCATTGAGCTTTACAAATTCAGACAGATTAAGGTCGACCGCCATACTGGCAAAGGCCTTGTTGCAGGATTCGGCGTAAGCTTCTTCGAACCCGATCCTGCCATGAGTTTCCTGGCCGTCATAGCAACTCATTTTCACGGAAGCAATGACCTCGGACCCGTCCTTGCAATCATAGGAAAAGTCCCCGGGATCCGGATGCTCTCTCAGATATTCCAGCGCTACCAGCGTCTTGTAGGTTGACCCGGGAGGATAAAGACCGGAGACCGTCCTGTTAAGGAGAACGGAGCTTCCCTCATCCGCTATAATCTGATCCCAGTCAGCATCAATGTCTTCCGGATCATAATCCGGCAGGGAAACCATGGCCAGCACTCGTCCGGTGGAAGGCTCGAGAGCGACAACCGCCCCCTTCTTAATCCCCCAGTCCTTCATGGACTTCCATGCCTGTTTCTGGATCCTGGAATCCAGGGTCGTTACCACAGAGTTGCCCCGGCTCTTATCTCCGCCGAACACTTCTTTCTCAATCTTTTCCGACAGGGCCTGATGAGGGGTCAGCAGCTCAAAATTCTGGCTCAGCTCCAGTCCCGACATGCCCCGGCTGGCGTAACCCACCACGTGAAAGTACTTGCTGCCCTCGGGATAAGTGCGGTATTCATTATTTTCCTTATCCACGTCGGTGTGGGCAAGAACTACCCCGTCCCTGGTGAGGATATCGCCCCGGATCACATCCTTTCCCGCTTCCGCCATCCTCCGGTTATAAGGACTTGCTACGGTCTTCTCCGCCTTAAAAAGCAGAAACTGAACCAGATAGGCAATCAGGACTCCGAAGAGCAGCATAACCGGTATCATGGTAATCAGCATATTGTGATTGCTTCGCATCTTCCGGTCCGATCTGGGAGTAAACAAAAGCCAGGGACGTAAGAAAACGGAGGAGGATTTGTCCTTTGTATCCTTGCCCTGGCCGGCCTCAGGGTAGTCCGATCTGCGTGGAGAATCTGCAGGGTCTCCTGGATTCCTAGAAGTCATCAGGGCTCTTCCAGTATTTTCCGGCTCTCTTCTCTTCAAGATCTTTCACCCCCTTGTCATCCGCACCGGGAGAACCCCCGGCCCTTGTCTTTGCTCCGGCTCCGAATACAGAGATCTTCAGCTTTCCTTGTCCGCCGCGATCTCCTCGGGAAACCCTTTCATACCCCGGGATCCTGCCGGTTTTATCCGGACTATTGTACAGGCTTTCCTCTGATCTTCTAATCGTTTTATCCGAATGAACCGCCGACCGGCCAGCCTTCTTTTTGCCGGCTTCCTCCCGGCTTATATATAAGCGGCCCTGCGTCCTGCCTTCTTCCTTCCTGACCGCTCTCTCCCTGTTTATGTAGAGACGGTTCTCTGATTTCATGGTTTTTTTATCCGGACCGAAACCGGATTCCGAACCGGCTTTGGAACCAGCTTTCGAACCAGCGCCATAATAATGAACTCCGGTCATTTCACCGCCGTAGCCATCGCGAAAACCATCCATATATCCGCCATCCCGGACCCGGGTCTCATCAAACCAGGCTGCCCCTGCTTCCCGGTATTCCTCCTCCTGGTCCTCCTTATAAGCAATCATGAAGACGCCCTGCATGATACCGAAAATGGCCAGAGTGCTGATAACGGAACTTCCGCCGTAGCTGACCAGAGGCAGGGTTACCCCGGTGGATGGAATGAATTTGATGACTCCTCCCACAGAAAGGAAGACCTGGAAGATAAAAGATATGGAGAAACCATAGCCGATCAGCTTGTAGAAGCGATCTTCCACATCCATGGCAATTCTAAGAAAGTGAATAAAAATCCCAATATATATTAATATCAGACAAATGGCAAAAACAGCTCCAAGCTCTTCTACGATAGCGGCGAAGATAAAATCACTGGCTACCACAGGGATCAGGTAGGGACTGCCCTGGGTCAGGCCTCTGCCCAGCCAGCCTCCGGATCCTATGGCAAATAGAGACTGGGTCATCTGGTAGCCCTTGCCCACCGGGTCTGCAAATGGATCGCTCCATACCGCAAACCTGGTGCGGACATGGGGCCTGGCCATGTAGGCCAGCCAGCCGGCCACCACTCCAGCCCCGGCGCCGCCAAACAGATAGACCAGACGTCCGGTAGCCACATAGCACATAAGAATAAAAACAACAAAATATAGTAAAGCGCCGCCAAGATCATTTTCAAGGATCAGAACCATAACGTGGGCCGCACAGAAAAGGGATGTCAGCATGATTCTCTTGAAGTTAGGTCTTCTCCCCAGCATAGATGCAATAAAAAAGATATAGGAGATCTTGACAAACTCCATGGGCTGGAGAGTGATGGGGCCCAAAGCAATCCAGTTGGTCGATCCGTTCACCGTTCGCCCGATCACCTTAACAGACATCAGGAAGGCCAGACCCAGGATACCGTAGGCCCAGCGGAGTCGGCGCAGCCAGATGGCTTTTTCCACAAAAAACGGGACCACCAGGACAATCAGGGAGAATACTCCGGCGATGGCAAATTGCTTGATGGCATACTCTTTCAGACCGATCCGGCTTAACATGACAAAGCCGATCATCATGAGAAAGCACATATGGTTGACCATGATACGGGAGCAGTCCGGGTAGACATGCTGATATATAAAGATCAGGACCTTGAAAAATACAGCCTGAATTACGTAAAGGATGAGAACCATATGGTCTTTTGTTACGGCAAACAGCACCCCATAGCAGATAAAATGAAAGAGAAACATGAAGAATTCCTGCCGGTTCATGCGGCCTGCCTGCCTGGAGGGTGATGATGGCAAAAAGACGGTAAAGCAGGATATGGCATAGATCACGCACATAAAAATAAATATATAATTGGACCATTCTGCTATCAGCTTAATCATCGTTATTACCTGCTCCTTACAATAAATATTGTTCTGCTTCGCTAATCATGTCCTCCAGCTCAACCTTGGATAATCCGAATGTATCAAAAAGGCAGCGGTCTGCGCGAACCCCTTCCTCCCGAATCCGGGAAATCCGGTTCAAAGGCCGGTCTTTCCAGATCAGGTTGTAGCAGCCACGGCAGTGAGTCGAGACAGGCAAAATGATTCCCCCATCCCGCTTCAGCCGGAGAATTTCAGGCTTTTTATCACATTTTCCCGTAGTTTTTTTCAGGCATTGGGCGGAGACCATAAGGGGATAAGAACCGAAGACCAGCTCCTCAATCTCCTGACGGCCGGCCAGACTGTTTGCCCCAAGCTCTTCCGCTGACAGCTCCGCCGGCAGCACCCGCGCCCCAATCTCGGGAAACAAGTCCTCGACAGTCCGGACGGAAGCACTGTTCCACTGATAAAAGGACATACCGGCCAGGAGGGACGGCTTCCTCCTGTCTGTCCGGGCCTTGTCTTCCAGCCATTCATGCAGCAGCTGGGCCTGATTGATATTATGAATCTCTATTTCATCAAAACGCCCTGATTGGAGATGGCTCTTCAGCTGACGAATCCATCCATCTTTCCCCTTTTTCGACCTTGTGATGCGGGGCAGAGACAGGCGCACGGACAGACCGGCCTCTTTGACATAGCGGGCCAGCTCATCCAGGCTCTTTTCGTCAAAGAAATCCATGGACAGACTGATTCTCTGAGCAAAATTCCGTCCTACAATATACCGCAGATCCTCTTCCTTGTAAACGGCTGCCACCTTCATGGGATTGGCCGCCTGATCTGCCTGGAAAGAAGAGGAGCCTTCCGCCATCGTTGAGCCCGAAACCCTTATAGGGGATATCTTCCGATCAGAGCTGGATTGGATATGAGATACTTCCGTCTTCTCCCCGCGGTCATAGCGGGTCTCCATCTTTTCTTTCAACGCAAGATAGGCCTGTCTCCGCATCTCTTTTAGGCCGGACAAAGGCATAAACAGACTTTCTCCCAGGCGGATCTCTGCCCGGGTCAGCCGGAAAGGCATGTCTCCGCTTCTTCCCAGCTCTTTACGGATATCTTCCTGCTTTAAAGGCCGGCGCAGTGAGGGTTCCGGAACCGGACCGTCCCGGACGATCCGGATGGAATCGCAGGAAAGGGTCAGTCTGGAAGGTCTGCCGGCCTCCGCGAAAAACCGGGCTTCCACTTCCCGTTTTTTATCCTGATCAATATAGAGCCGGTGAAGATCATCGGAAAAGCGCTTATGGAAGCGCCGGTAAACCGTCATGCCCTTTTCTGCCCTGCCGGCCCCTGATGCATTCAAAGTGATATAAAAGGCTCTTCCCCTTTGAAAACTGCAGGAGGTCAGGTCGGAAGGAAGTGTCAGAGCCATTTCCTCCCTTTTATCCCTGCGGCTTTTCTTCCCCTGTTCTCTTTTCGTATTCCCCTCTTCCATTTGCTCCAAGGGAATGATCAGCAGGTCTCCCGGGGAAAGAATAGGGGGCCCATCCCCTTCCCTTCCTGTCTTATATCCCGGATGATCAAGCTCTATGGTTATACGGTTTTTCCTGACCGAATGGACCTTCCCGATCCTGCGGCCTGTGTGCCTTGGCTCCCGGACAGCCATCATATCCTGTCCGTTGTGACGGTTAAAATAGCCGCTGGTAAAACCTTCCCTCTGATAAAGGTCAGCCAGAAGATCCATATCGGCCGGGTCTGCCAGGAATCCCTTTTTCCCCGCCGCTTCCTTCGGTCCGGCGACCCTGCCGGAATCCGCAAGCTTATCAAGATATTTGCGGTAGATCGAAGTCACGCCGGCCACATATTCCAGGTTCTTCATCCTGCCCTCAATCTTGAGCGAATCGACTCCGGCCTCCACCAAATCCGGCAGAAGGCCAAGGGCACAGAGGTCTTTGGGACTTAGAAGATGTCCCTGGCCTATCCGGCTTCCCTTCCTGTCATAAAGATCATAAGGCAGACGGCAGGGCTGGGCACAACGTCCCCGGTTCCCGCTTCTGCCCCCGTAATTGCTGCTCATTAGACACTGGCCGGAATAACAATAGCAGAGGGCACCGTGCACGAAAACCTCCACTTCGATCCCGGTGGCCTTGATCTCCTTGATTTCCTCCAGAGAAAGCTCTCTGGCCGGAACCACCCTGGTCATCCCCATCCTGGCCGCTGCCCTGGCTCCCCGGGCATCCGTCACGGTCATCTGTGTGCTTCCGTGAAGGGGCAGATCGGGAAAGGAGCTGCGCATCCTCGCTGCCGCACCCATATCCTGGACGATGACCCCGTCCAACCCGGCCTGATAGAAGGGGAAGAGGAATTCTTCCAGCTCTTCTCCCACTTCCTCCTCCTTAAAAAGAGTATTGACCGTCATGTAGACCTTCCGGTCATAAAAATGAGCATAATGCAGGGCATCGATCATTTCCTCCGTCGATGCGTTCTCCGCATATGCTCTCGCGCCAAAGCGGCGCCCGCCGATATAGATCCCATCCGCGCCCGCTGCCACGGCGGCCTTCAGATGGGCAAATGAACCTGCCGGAGCCAGCAGCTCCGGCAGACCTATTCTATTCTTTTCTTTGATTGCTTTCTCACTCATAAACACTCATTTTCCGGATCCGGTTCAGGCTGCCGGGGCGATCCCTGCAGCAGACCGGAGGGAAGGATGACCTTTTGCGATGGCCTCTTCCCTTTCCATCCGGCCGATCAGTCTGTCAGATGGAGTTTCTTGTCTCCAGCTCAATAATCCTCTTCTGAAGTTCATTTACCTTGGTCTTGTACTCGATCACCAGCTTATTGGCCGTATCCAGCCGCATTTCCTTATCCACGATCTCCTGCTTGAGCCGGTCAAGCTCACGGCTGTTGTCCAGATTCTCCTGGTTGTAGACCGACATCTCCTCCCGAACCTGGAAAAGCTCCTCGGTAATATTTACCGCAAGAAGGATATCCTTATAATCCGAAGGCAGACGGTTGTAGCCCGTGGAGAGCTTCAGCTCCCGGATCTTGGTGTCCACATAGGCTGCGATCTTCTGCATATGATCCGGTGAAGCCCCGGCAATCCGGTAAACTTTACCATCGATGACAACGGAAGCATTGTTATTCTTATTCTCTGTCATAGTTTCGATCCCCCTCAACATCATTCATGGAATGTTAGCATCAGATGGAGATTGTGATTCCGCCTGAGGCATGAACAATCTGCCCCTTATATAAGGGATCACAATCAAACTCTGATATATTTAGTATAATTCATCAGGCACCTGCAGGCCCAGATGCCTGTAGGCTGTCTCCGTCAAAGCCCGTCCCCTTGGCGTCCTCTTAATGAGTCCCCTCTGAATCAGGAAGGGCTCATAGACATCCTCAATGGTTCCGGAATCCTCACCGATGGCAGCAGCCAGGGTATCCAGCCCCACCGGTCTCCCCATAAAACGGTCTGCCATGGTCCTTAAGATGAGCCGGTCTGTCCGGTCCAGGCCCAATGCATCCACCTCCAGCAGATCCAGCGCTGTCATGGCTACATCCCTGGTAATCACGCCATCATATTGAACCTGGGCGAAATCCCTCACCCTTTTAAGAAGGCGGTTGGCCAGCCTGGGAGTTCCCCGGCTTCTTCGTCCCAGCTCTCTGGCCCCGGCATCATCGATCTCCACTTCCAGAAGATCCGCGGACCGGCGCACAATGGTGGTCAGTTCTTTATCCGTATAAAAATCCAGCCGGTTGACCACGCCAAAGCGGTCACGCAGAGGTGCCGTCAGCATGCCGGCCCGGGTCGTTGCCCCTACCAGGGTAAATCGGGGCAGATCCAGCCGGATGGATCGGGCCGACGCCCCCTTTCCTATCATAATATCGATTACGAAATCTTCCATAGCCGGATAGAGAACTTCCTCCACCTGCCGGTTCAGTCTGTGGATCTCATCGATAAAAAGGACATCCCCGTCATTCAGGTTATTGAGGACCGCAGCGATCTCCCCCGGCTTCTCTATGGCCGGGCCGGAAGTAATCTGCAGTTTGCCTTCCATCTCATTGGCGATGATGCCGGCCAAGGTGGTTTTGCCCAGACCGGGCGGCCCGTAAAGAAGGACATGATCCAGCGACTCTCCCCTCTGCCTGGCAGCCTCGATAAAGACCTGAAGATTCCTCTTGACCCTCTCCTGTCCTATATATTCCTGTAAAGTCTGAGGTCTAAGGCTTCCTTCTAAAGCGGAATCCTCCTCCATCAGATCCGTTGTAATCATTCTTTCCATTCTTGTTTTTTATCCTGTTTATTTACTGACAAATACTTCCCACACCTCTATAATCATGGTCTGATACCCAAATAGGTCTGACAGCAAGATTCGAGTCCCTCTAATGGGTCCCGGTTACGCTGCAGGACAGGGTCATGGGAAGATAAATATCACATCATGTGCTTCAGTGCTTCTTTAAGAAGCTGCTCCACGTCCATACCATCCCCTCCGGGAACAGCCCGGACTGCCTTCCAGGCCTCGGTTCCGGAATATCCCAAAGCGATCAAAGCCGCAGCGGCGTCATTCAGACTGCTTCCATGATCTGCAGAAGCTTCTTCCTCTCCCGATCTCTTTTCCTGACTGCCGAAATCCTCCGAAGCGATCTCCTCCATGTCCAGTTTATCCTTAAGCTCCATAATCAGCCTTTTTGCGCCCTTCGGTCCGATACCCGGCGTCCTGGTGATGGACTTGACATCCTCGGAGAAGACAGCATAGTACAGGTCTTCCACCGTCAAAGTGGATAGTAGAGCCAAAGCCGCTTTAGGACCGATACCGCTTATGGATATGAGGGTCTCGAAAGTCTCAAGCTCCCTTCGGGAGGCAAAGCCGTAGAGACTGATCTCATCCTCCCGCACGTACATATGGGTATGGAGCATCTTCTCCTCTCCCACTCTGCTTTCCTGGAGAATATGCTGCGGCACCCTCATACGGTATCCGATTCCTCCGTTCTCAAGCACAACGGCTTCCTCATCCTTGTATTCAACCTGTCCTCTGATAAAAGCTAACACATCATCTCTCCCGGATAAACATAATCTGACAGTCCCTGACCGGGCAGACCGGCACTGCTGTCACTGTCTTATTATAGTTGGACTCCCTGTAAAAATCAATTCCTTTCGGAATGAACAAGACACAAGCGACTTATTTCACGCATCAGGCAGGTCTGGTCGTAATTAATTTGACATTCCCTTTTTTCTGCTCTAACCTATATCCATAACCACACCAACCGACGCAAAAAAGGCAGGCGCTTTATGATCACGATCAGAGAAACCATCTCATCCCCCAGCGGATCCGATTCCGGAAGCCGTCTTTATATGGATATCGAAACGACGGGCCTGGACCGGAAGCGGAGCATCATCTATATGATCGGCTGTGCTTATCAGGACCAGGATCATCTCCGGCTGATCCAATGGTTTAATAATGATGGAAAAAGTGAGAGGGAGATTCTCCTGGCTTTTATAGAACTCCTGACCCGGAAGGGGGGCAATCTGACCAGCTTCAACGGGGAGGCCTTTGACCTGCCCTATCTGGAAGACCACTGTCGGATGCACCATCTAAACTTTGACCTCACCCGGCTGGAATCTCTGGACTATTACAAATTGCTCCGTCCCTACCGGCCTTTGTTCTCACTGAAAAAGGGCCGGCAGAAGGATTGGGAAGGCTTTCTGGGCATCCTCCGGGAAGATCGCCTTAGCGGGGCAGAACTGATTAAGGTATACAGGGAATACCTGATG
>CAMOVS010000007.1 GCA_946627575.1 uncultured Lachnospiraceae bacterium | reverse complement strand
TATCAAGGTTCGTTTTGTTGTCCGCTCTCGTGCGAACTTCCATATATTATCACAGAGGCAAATGCCTGTCAAGAACAAATTTACTAAAATTTATTTCTAAAATTCTGTGATCTAATAAATGGATATTTTTATTATTTTTACTCTTAAAAAAGGGTGAAAAATAATACGGAGAAGGAGGGATTTGAACCCTCGCACCGCTCTCACGATCTACACCCTTAGCAGGGGCGCCTCTTCAGCCACTTGAGTACTTCTCCATATGCCTAAATAATAGGAATTATTCAGTTACACTCTCTGCGGAAAGTGCTTATTTATACTAACAAAAATCATCCTTACTGTCAAGATAATTATTTATTTTTTCTTACGAATTCTAATGCACGAATCTTTTAAAGAGAATTACTCACTAATCAGAAGGTACTGTCTTTCATTCTCCATTGGTCAACAGCTGTTTTATAGAGATTATTTCCCTGGCTGTCAATAATGACTACGACAGGAAGATCTTCTATATATAATTTCCGGATTGCTTCAGTTCCCAGGTCTTCATAGGCTACGATTTCTGCCTTTTTTATACACTGGGACAGGAGAGCCCCCGCCCCTCCTATGGCAGCAAAATAAACCGCTTTGTTCCTTTGAATAGCCTGTATCACTTCTTCTGATCTCTTTCCTTTACCGATCATAGCTCTAAGCCCTGCATCCAGCATATCCGGAGTATACTTGTCCATCCTGCTGGAAGTTGTAGGACCGGCTGACCCAATAACCTGCCCCGGTCTTGAGGGGCTGGGTCCAAGATAGTAAAGAATGTTTCCCTTTAATTCTATAGGTAAAGATTCACCTTTCTTCATGGATTCATACATTCTCTTGTGGGCAGCATCTCTGGCAGTATAGATAATTCCAGACAGATAAACCATGTCTCCGGATCGTAATGATAGATAGTCATCATTTTCAAATGGTACAATCATTTTTCTATCCATCTTTTTTCCTTTCACCTTAAAAGATCTTTTATATAATAATCCACACACCGCTGATCTATTTATGATCAAATAATTATTTTACAGAGTGCGGCTTACATGCCGGTTCACATGGCAGCACATGTTAATGGCAACCGGAAGCCCTGCTATATGTGTGGCATATGTATTGATATTGACAGTGAGGGCAGTAATTCTCCCTCCCAGTCCGGCAGGACCGATTCCCAGCTTATTCACTTCTGTAAGAACTTCTTCTTCTATCTTTCGAATATGATCCGACTCAGCCCTTTCTCCTACACGGCGAAGGAGAGCTTGTTTGGCCATGATAGCCGCCTTTTCAAAGGTTCCTCCTATACCCACACCTACAACCAGGGGAGGACAGGCATTAGGACCGGCATTCTTAACAGCGTCTATGATGGCATTTTTTACGCCCTCTTCCCCATCTGCAGGTTTGAGCATGATGATACGGCTCATGTTTTCACTGCCAAAGCCCTTGGGGGCTATGGTTATTTCCAAATGATCTCCAGGAACTATGTCATAGTGGATCACTGCAGGGGTATTATCCTGGGTATTCTTTCGGATCAGAGGATCAGCTACAACGGATTTTCTAAGATAGCCGGATACATAACCCTGCCTGACCCCTTCGTGCACCGCTTCTGTAAGTGATCCTCCTTCTATGTGGACCTCCTGTCCTACTTTAAGAAATACCACAGCCATGCCGGTATCCTGACATATAGGAATCTGATCCCGGCCGGCTATAGACAGATTATCCTGCAGCTGGGACAGAATTTGTTTTCCAAGGGGATTTTCTTCATCGTTATAAGCCTGATCAAGAGCTGCCTTCATATCATCGGACAGATAATAATTGGCTTCGATACACATTTCTTTGATATTTTTTATAATATCATTCACATGAATATTCTTCATCTTATTCCCTTTCCCGTCCCTATGCTGCTTTGAATAATTCAGGACTCGATTATAACAGGTGATCTTTTATATCATAATGATTCTTCCCCGGATTCTAAAGTCGACTCTTCCTGACTTTCTTCTTCCTCAGAATCTTCTTCATCTGTCTCAAAGAGACGAACTTTGGCTATGCTGGCTACCTTGACATCCTGTTCTTTGTCCAGGTCAATTAATTTGACGCCGGATGTATTTCTTCCAATCACTGAGATGTCACCACAGCGGATCTGGATGATGATTCCTTCCGTGGTAATCATCATGATCTCTTCATCATCGGAGATCAGTTTCATACCGATGACTTTACCGGTTTTCTCATTGATCTTATAGGAGATCAGCCCCTTCCCTCCTCTTCTCTGGATCTTATATTCGTCCACGGAGGTTCTTTTCCCCATGCCATATTCGGATACAATAAGGATATCTTCTCCATCCGATCCGACCTGCATGCCGATGACTTCATCATCAGGATTCAGCTTCATGCCGATGACACCCATGGAATTTCTTCCGGTATTTCTTACATCACTTATTGGGAAATGAATACTCATACCTTCACGGGTTGCCATATAGATCTCTTCATCCTCGGCTGCAATTCTTACGTCAATCAGCCTGTCATCGTCACGGAGAACAATAGCATTGAGACCATTTTTACGGATGTTATTGTATTCGTCTACCCTGGTCTTCTTAATCATGCCCTTCTTTGTGGCCATGACAAGGTATTCTCCCTCCTCTTGCTGACTGGCAGGGACCATAGCGGAAATATTTTCATCAGGCTGAAGGGGAATCAGATTAATAATATTTACTCCTCTTGCGGTTCTTCCTGATTCGGGAATCTCATAACCTTTAAGACGGTAGACTCTTCCTTTATTGGTAAAGAAATAAATATAATCATGGGTATGGGACATAATGATCTGGTCGATCTGGTCATCATTGATGGTGTTCATCCCCCGGATTCCTTTACCGCCGCGGTTCTGACTCTTAAAGAGATCAGCTTCCATCCTCTTGATATAACCCAGGCCTGAGTATGTGATGACGGTATCCTTAGCCGGAATCAGTCTTTCATCACTGATGTCCTCAACATCCATCTCTATGGAAGTTCTTCTCTCATCACCATATTTATCTCTGATAATTGTTATCTCATCACGAATTACGCCTAAAAGAACCTTTTTATCAGAAAGAATAGCGACATATTCGGCGATTTTTCCCTGAAGTTCGTCGTATTCTCCCTGCAGCTTCTCTCTTTCCAATCCGGTCAGAGCACGGAGACGCATATCAGCGATCGCCTGGGCCTGGGCCTGAGAGAATTCAAATCTTTCCATCAGGCGCTCCCTGGCTTCGGTGACATTGGCGGAGCTCCGGATGATCTGAATAACTTCATCAATGAAATCAAGAGCTTTTAAAAGTCCTTCCAGTATATGAGCTCTTTCCCGGGCTTTATTTAACTCGTATTCGGTTCTTCGGGTAACGACTTCCTTCTGGTGGTCCAGATAGGCAGTCAGCATCTCTTTGAGATTCAGAACCTTGGGCTGGTTATCTACCAGGGCCAGCATATTGACGCCAAAGGTATCCTGCAGCTGGGTATGCTTATAAAGTTGATTAAGGATGACATTGGCATTGGCGTCCTTTCGGGTCTCAATGCAGATTCGCATACCATGACGATCCGATTCGTCACGAAGGTCAGTGATGCCATCCACTCTCTTTTCTCTTACCAGAGATGCGATCTTTTCGATCAATCTGGCTTTATTTACCATATAGGGAATTTCGGTGACGATGATCCTCTGTTTACCATTCTGCATTGGCTCAATGCTGGTCACAGCCCTCACCTTAATCTTTCCCCTGCCGGTAAGATAAGCCCGCTCAATCTCTTTCCTTCCAAGAATCATGGCACCGGTGGGAAAATTCGGACCTGTGATGATATCCATCAGTTCTTCGATGGAAGTATCCCTGTCTTCCTCGATCTGATTCTCAATGATCTTAAGAACGCCATTGATGGTCTCTGTCAGGTTATGAGGAGGAATATTGGTGGCCATACCTACGGCAATGCCTTGAGCCCCATTTACCATAAGATTGGGAAATCGGGAGGGAAGAACACTGGGTTCTTTTTCCGTCTCATCAAAGTTAGGAACAAAATCCACAGTATCCTTATTGATATCGGCTGTCATCTCCATGGATATTTTGGAAAGTCTTGCCTCTGTGTAACGCATGGCGGCGGCACCGTCACCGTCTACGGACCCAAAGTTTCCATGCCCGTCTACCAGAGGATAACGGGTGGACCATTCCTGGGCCAGATTAACCAGGGCACCGTATATAGAGGAATCACCGTGTGGGTGATATTTACCCATGGTATCACCTACGATACGGGCACACTTTCTGTGAGGCTTATCAGGGCCGTTATTGAGCTCAATCATCGAATGAAGAATTCTTCTTTGAACCGGTTTCAATCCATCCCTGACATCCGGAAGAGCTCGGGATACAATGACACTCATGGCGTAATCAATATAGGAACTCTCCATCGTCTGTTTCAGATCAATTTCATTTATATTATCAAAAATAGTGCTGTCGTCCATATTTTCCTCCATCCGAATGATTGAACAAATTATCAGATACTATTCCATCATTATAATGATGCTTTCATAGCAATCTTATACATCCAGATTTGTTACATATTTTGCATTGGCTTCGATAAACTGTTTTCTCGGTTCTACCCTGTCCCCCATCAGGGTATCAAAGGTCAGATCAAGCTCTGACCTGGAGTCCTCATCCATGTTTACGCGAAGAAGGATGCGGTTATCAGGATCCATGGTGGTTTCCCAGAGCTGGGAGGCATCCATCTCTCCAAGCCCCTTATATCGCTGAATTTTATTATTACTGTCTCTTCCGATCTCCACGAGAATATTGTTGAGCTCAGCGTCATTGTAGGCATACCATACCTTCCGGTTCTTCTCGATCTTGTAAAGAGGGGGCTGGGCAAGATAGACATGTCCCTGCTTAATCAGCTCCGGCATAAATCGATAAAGGAAGGTCAGGAGAAGGGTGGCGATATGAGCCCCATCCACATCGGCATCGGTCATGATGATGATTTTATTATAACGAAGCTTTTCGATATCAAAGTCTTCGTGTATGCCTGTACCAAAGGCTGTAATCATAGCCCGGATCTCTTCATTTCCAAGAATCCGGTCCAGTCTGGCCTTTTCTACATTCAATATTTTTCCTCTCAAGGGAAGAATAGCCTGAGTAGCCCTGCTTCTGGCTGTCTTGGCTGAACCTCCGGCAGAATCTCCCTCCACGATGAAAATCTCGCAATTCATTGGATCCTTGTCGGAGCAATCTGCCAGCTTTCCGGGAAGACTCATGGTTTCCAGAGCAGACTTTCTTCTGGTCAGATCTCTGGCTTTTCTGGCTGCTTCTCTTGCCCTCTGAGCCAGGATGGACTTCTCGCAGATCACCTTGGCTACGGAAGGATTCTGCTCCAGATAGTAGGTAAGCTGTTCACTGACCACACTGTCCACCGCACTCCTGGCTTCGCTGTTGCCCAGCTTCTGCTTGGTCTGTCCTTCAAATTGGGGCTCGGAGATCTTAATGCTGACGATAGCCGCCAGACCTTCTCTGATATCCTCTCCCGACAGATTCTGATCACTATCCTTAAGAAGCTTGTTCTTGCGGGCATAATCATTGAATGTCTTCGTCAAGGCTGCCCGGAACCCCACCAGGTGGGTTCCTCCTTCAGGGGTATTAATATTATTTACAAAGGAATAGATTCCTTCATTATAGGAATCATTGTGCTGCATGGCTGCTTCCACCAGCACATCTCCCCTCTGTCCCTCGCAATAAATAACGTCGGGATACAAAGGTTCCTTGCTTTTGTTCAGGTACTCCACATACTCGCTGATTCCGCCCTCGTAGTGGAAGGTATCTTCCTTCTCCTGGTCCGGCCTAAGATCTTTAAGAACAATCTTAAGTCCTTTGGTAAGGAAAGCCATTTCCCTCATACGCTGTTTGAGAATATCGTAGTCAAATATCGTTGTTTCAAAAACCTGGGGATCCGGAAGAAATCTTACTTCCGTTCCGGTCAGGGCCGGATCAATCTGATCGACTACCTTCAGGGGATATATAACGTGCCCTCTCTCATAGCGCTGCCTGTAAAGTTCCCCTTTATGGAATATATCAACCTCCAGCCACTGGGAAAGGGCATTTACTACGGAAGCTCCTACCCCATGAAGACCTCCGGACACCTTATATCCCCCACCGCCGAACTTTCCGCCGGCATGGAGCATGGTAAATACTACTTCTACGGCAGGCAAGCCTGCCTTGGAATTAATGCCCACCGGTATTCCCCTGCCATTGTCCACGACCCTGATGGAATTATCCTCAAGGATATCCACTTCGATATGGTCACAATAGCCTGCCAAAGCTTCATCGATGGCATTATCTACAATCTCATATACCAGATGATGGAGGCCTTTTTCTGATGTGCTTCCGATATACATACCAGGTCTTTTTCTTACAGCTTCCAGACCTTCCAGAATCTGAATCTGGTCGGCACCGTATTCTGCTCCTGATGTTATCCTTTCTTCACTCATAAATATCCTCCTCTATAACTAATACTTTATACACTTATCAAGATATTCGGATGCTCTATTCCGTTGACGTGCCGCTTTACTTGCACGGACGTAATCGGCTCCTTCTCTGTGTTTGTTTTGTTGCTATGCTTATAGTTCAAAACTCGCTTACTTAATTGCTCTTATACTCTTCTATCAACCCATCCTGCACCCGGAAAAGTTTATCAATCTGTATCCTGCTGTTTACGAATTCATCCAGACCTGTACAGGTTACCAGGGTCTGAATATCTCTGATATGGTGAAGAAGCCATTTCTGCCGGTGACTATCCAGCTCAGAGAGCACATCATCCAGGAGAAGCACCGGCTTTTCTCCCTGCATCTCCTCGATCAGATATATCTCGGAAAGTTTGAGAGCCAGGGCCGCCGTTCTCTGCTGTCCCTGGGACCCGAACCGCCTTATATCGATATTTTTTATGGTAAATCGAATGTCATCACGGTGGGGACCGACGGTTGTAGTACCGGACTCAATATCTTTATCCTGCCTTTCCTTCAGCAAAGCTTCATACTCTTGCTCCGAAGTATGACATTCATAACTGACATCGATCCACTCTTTTCCTCCGGAAAGATCGCTGTGTATCCTCTTCATCAGTTGATCTATATGTAAGATGAACTCTCTTCTCTTTTTAATAATATAGATACCTGATTGAAGCAGCTGGCGGTTCCATCCATCCAGAGTTTCCAGTAATGTGGGATAGATACGTATCTGTTTGAGAAGATTATTTCTCTCTGATAAGACCTTATTGTAACGGATAAGATGGCTCAGATAGACAGGATCCAGCTGGGAAAGCTCCATATCCATAAATCTTCTTCTTCCGGCCGGTCCGCTTTTTATAATAGACAGGTCCTCCGGTGAAAAGAATACCACGGGGATCATTCCCATAATCTGGCTGCTTTTTCTGGCCGCCACTCCATCAATGGCTATTCCTCTGGCATGTTTCTTTCTAAGATGAACATCCATGCGATGGGACAGTTCCTTTTTATGGAAGATGACACGGATATGGGCTTCTTCATGATCAAAACATATCAGGTCTTTATCACGGCTTCCCCTGTGGGATCGGGTGGTACTGCTGACATAAACCGATTCCAGAAAATTCGTTTTTCCCTGGGCGTTGTCCCCGAAGAATATGTTAACCCCGGGAGACAGATTAATCTTCATCGAATCAAGATTTCTATAATGGTATAATTCTACTGATTCGATAAACATCTTACTTCCTCTTATCCTTGGCTCAGATGTCGAAGGACTCTCACCTGATCCATATGAATTGTTTTCCGATCCGGCCGATCTATTCTTCATGGGATGCTGCTTCAATGCGGACTGATTCTCCATCATACTCTACCAGCGAACCATCATAAAGCTTCTTTCCCCGTCTTAATTCAACTTCTCCGTCTACCTTAACCATCCCCTCGGAGATGACATACTTGGCATCTACCCCGGAAGACACCAGACCGGAGGCCTTCAAGGCCTGACCCAGCTTAATAAATTCATCTTTTAATTTCAATACATTCATGGCAGATCCTCAATTATTAACATTGATGGGAAGAATCAGATAGAAATAGCTTTCTTCATCATTTTTAATAATACAGGGGGCAATGGGATTCATCATATATAAGGATATATCCTCTTCATCAACCACTCTCAGTACATCCACCAGAAACTTGGGATCAAATCCGATCCGGATCTCCTTGCCCTCTCTTCCGATATCCAGCTTGTCATTCATCTGACCTATGGGAGAGTTAATCCTCATATTCATGACATCATCTTCGATCTGAAGGATGATGGGCCTCTTTTCAGAATCCGTAGTAAAGAGGGTTGCCCTGTCCAGACATTGGAGAAAGGCTATTTTATTTACAGTAACCCGGGTCTCAAAATCTGCGGAAATCATTTTTCCCAGATCATAGAACTTTCCCTGGAGCAGTCTTGATACTACGATGGTTTCATCCATCTCAAACAGAATATGCCGGTCAGTGATAAAAATATTGACCATGCGATCCGCTTCCCCCGGAAGGATCTTCATAATTTCTGAAAGTGTCTTTCCCGGTACGATTACTTCAACAGGTTCATAAGAAGCGGACAGAAGGAGTTTTCGGACGGCAATCCTGTGCCCGTCCAGGGCAGTTACAGTCAATACATTATCTTCTATGTGAAACAGCTCTCCGGTCATAACTTTATTGTTAGCATTGACGGAAGCAGAGAAAATCGTCTGTCTTATAACTTCTTTAAGATCAAACTGAGAGATCTTCACCAGACGGTCTCTGGAAATTTCCGGAAGCCGGGTGAAATCATCTCCCGCCAGGCCCATCAGAGTAAAGTGTACATGTTCACAGTTGATAAAAGTCTTTCCAAAATCATCCGACTCGATTATCACCTCGCTGTCAGGCAGCTTTTTTATCATATCAGAGAATAATCTTGCCTTGAGAGCGATTTTGCCCGGTATAAGAACCTGGGATTCGATCTTTGTCTCGATGCCCAGTTCTGTATCGTTGGCTGTCAGCCGGATTCGGTCATCATCTATACTCTCTATGAGAATGCATTCCAGCAGGTCCATGGTAGAGTTGGATGCCACGGCGCGGGATACATTATTGATTGCTGAAAGCAGAGTGGACTTCTGACACATTACTTTCATGATTGTGCATAACTCCTTTCCCGGGAAAAACATATATATATAAATAATATATTTTAGTAGTAATAGTAGTAGGGGCTGTGGAAAATGTGTATAAAGCCGGAGAAATCCTTTTTAAGCCATTTTTGAGAAAAAAAGAACCCGTCTGAGCCTGTGGAATTCCTGTAGATAGAAAAAATATTATCCACATGTCAATTAATGTAAAATAATGATCTGAATATTATCCACATCCAATCAACATTAATTCCACACCTGTGTCCCGGTTTCATCCACATACTTATCCACCATACCAGCAGATCTCTTTCCATGAAAGATACATTTTGATTATCTTGATAATCAAAATGTATCAGGCTCGGGACGGATCCAGCTTTTTGCTGATCATATCAATATTATTGCGTAGAATATCATCATGACCAAGGGCCTTGCTGATTTTATCCGAACCATGCATTACCGTAGTATGGTCACGGTTTCCGATATATTTTCCAATGTTCTGCAGGGAATCGTCGGTGTATTTTCTGGAGAGATACATGCAGATCTGACGGGGATTGGCGATTTCCTTGTTCTTCTTCTTGGAAAGGATATCTTCTACGCTGATGTTAAAGTGGTCTGCTACCACGGATACAATCAGCTGGGTTGTGATCTCCCTCTGATTGTCTATGGCATCCTTGAGGGCCGTCTCAGCAAGGCTGAGGGTAATCTGTCGGTTCTCGAGTCTGGCGTAAACACAGATCTTATTCAGGGCACCCTCCAGCTCACGGATATTGGACGTAATATTATTGGCCACATATTGCATGACATCATCCGGAATATCAAGGTGATCCAGTTCGGCCCTCTTATTCAGAATGGCCATCTTGGTCTCGTAATCCGGCGGCTGAATATCCACGGTAATACCCCACTCAAAACGGGATCTCAGTCTCTCTTCGAGCGTAGCAATCTCTTTAGGATGCTTATCCGAAGAGATCACGATCTGCTTTTTGGCTTCATGGAGCTCATTGAAAGTGTGAAAGAACTCTTCCTGGGTACTCTCCTTGCCAATGATAAACTGTATATCATCGATAAGAAGAACATCAATGTTTCTGTATTTATTGCGGAATTCTATATTTTTATCAAATTTGAGAGAGTCAATCAGCTCGTTGGTGAATTTCTCCGATGTCACATAAAGAACCCTCAGATTGGGCTGCTGCTGTATGATATGGTGGGCAATCGAGTGCATCAGATGGGTCTTGCCCAATCCGGCTCCGCCATACAGAAACAAAGGATTATAGGTAAGTCCCGGTGATTCAGCGACAGCTACAGATACGGCATGGGCCATCTTGTTGGTAGGGCCGACGACAAAAGTATCAAAAGTATATCTGGGATTCAGATTGCTGTTGGATTCCGGCTTGATGGAAGCTTTGGCAGGAGGATCCGAAGGCTCAAGATCCTTATTATCCGAAAAAAGAATCTCGTATTTGGTACCGGTAACCTGTTCTATGGCCATGGACAGGAAAAAATCATAATACTTATGCTTGATGAATTCAATGCCTCTGGCCCCCTGGACTACGTAGAATGTTATGGTCTGATCATTGATGGAATGGATGATCAGCGGCTTGATCCATGTCTTGACAGCAACCTCGGAGATCTCATGCTGTTGTATGAGGTTATCCAGTATTTCCGGCCATTTCGCTTCGATTCTATCTTTGATATCTGACATAAAATGCTCCATTTTCTTTTTAATAAAAGAATACCGCATGACAATCTGCGGTAAATCTTACTGGAATTATAATCTGTTATGCTCACATGAACTTAAAATTATCTTTAAAATCATATAGAAAAAAACAGATTCTTTCTTTATTAATAGTGTATAACAGATAGGCATTTTTTTCAATATGCCAATAGTTAGAAAATAATGAAGAATCCATAGAAATAATTAGGTAACCTGCCATTATTGGATTGGAGAAGGTATTCATATTGTTCTTTATAAGCAATGAATCATATGTGGATAAAACATGGAAAGGGGTGTGGATAAAGAGGCTTCAAAAGCAGCTGCAATATACTTATGCACATGATGTGGATAAGTTAAGTCCGTTTATTCACAAGAAACAAGTAAAGCAATCATAAAGATATTCCGGATCCGTGGATCATGAGCTGTGGACAAAATCCCCCTTTATCCAGAAGTTATACACATTGTGTGGATAAGTGGTTAAAAATCTGTGGATAAGTCATTTTATATGTGGACAAAATATATAATTTTAGCTATTCTTCTGATTATTTATAAGAAAAGATTATCTTGACTTGACATATGATTTTCAATATAATGGGAGTGATGCTTTTTCAGCAATTTAGAATAATTATCGAAGGAGGTGGCTTCGCTATGAAAATGACATATCAGCCGAAAAAGAGACAGCGCTCTAAAGTTCATGGTTTCAGAAAGAGAATGAGCACAGCTAACGGCAGAAAAGTTTTAGCAAGAAGAAGAGCAAAAGGACGAATCAAATTGTCAGCATAGGCCGCAGAGGATGTGGCCTTTTCTTTTCTAAATGAATCAATATGAGTCTTTAAGAAAGAACAGAGAGTTTCAGCTGGTTTATCATGCCGGGCGTTCCAAAGTTAACAGGACTCTGGTGATGATCGTCCGAAAGAATGACAGACCGCTGAATCGTTACGGAATCTCTGTCAGTAAGAAAATCGGTAACAGTGTCGTCAGGCATCGGGTCAAGAGGGTAGTCCGGGAGGTCATCCGTCTGAATAATGATTGTATATTACAGGGCTATGACATTGTTATCGTAGGGCGCTCGGACTCTGCTTCCGGAGATTATCAGAAGATCGAGAGCGCCATCCTGCATTTGTTGAATTTGCATCGTCTAATAAGTGACAATAATCGGAAATAATCGGATATGAAAAGATTAATGATTAGAGTTGTCAGGTTATATCAGAAATACCTGTCCCCTATGAAGGGGGGATCAACCTGCAAATATATTCCGACCTGCTCACAGTATGCCATAGAGGCGATTGAGAAATATGGCGCGTTCCGCGGAGGAATCCTTGCAGCCTGGAGGATTCTTCGCTGCAATCCCTTTTCCAAAGGGGGATATGATCCGGTGCCCTGATTAAGGAGGATAAGTATGTTATTGACCCAGTCAACGACTCCCATTATTGGACAGATCGCATGGCTTCTGGGATATGTGATGGATGGAATCTTCAGGTTCCTAGGTCTTTTTGGCATTGAGAATATCGGACTCTGTATTATTATATTCACTATTATTGTCCGTATCTTTATGCTGCCCATGACCTATAAGCAGCAGAAGTTCAGCAAGATGAGTCAGGCTATGCAGCCTGAGATCCAGAAGATCCAGAAGAAGTACCGGGGCAAGAGAGACCAGGTTTCCATGCAGAAACAGAACCAGGAGATCCAGGCTGTCTATGACAAGTACGGCGTGAGTATGAGCGGAGGCTGCCTCCAGCTCCTGATCCAGATGCCTATTTTCTTTGCTCTCTACCAGGTAATAAGAAATATCCCTGCTTATATTCCCCAGGTAAAGGCAGAGTTTACAGCCATCATCAATGGTATCAAAATCAGCGATTCGGCAACCATCGAGGCCATTCAGAAGGCAGGAAAAGGTATATCCAGTTATGCAGGCCTTGATAAATTGACAACAGCATCTGAGGCTAACAAAGTAATCGATGCTCTGAATTATTTTAATCAGGAAGCCTGGGCGAAGCTGGCCAAGCTCTTACCAGGTTCATCCGATCTGATTACAACACATTCTTCAAGAATCATAAAGATGAATGATTTTCTTCCCGGCATCAATATCACTCAGACACCGGGATGGGGTTTCAGTATCTATCTGTTGATTCCTCTTTTTGCTGCTCTTTTCCAATATCTTGCTGCTAAGACCATGCAGTCTCCCCAGACTCAGGGAACCGGTGCAGATATGTCTAAGACTATGACATGGATGATGCCATTTATGTCCTTCTTTATCTGTGTGACTACTCCTGCCGGTCTTGGTATTTACTGGGCTACCAGTGCTGCTTTCCAGCTGGTTCAGCAGGTTATTGTTAACAAAATGATGGAGAATGCCGACATCGACGCCATGATTGCAGAGAATATGGCCAAGGCTGAGAAGAGAAAAGCCAGCGGCAAGAAAACTCTTACAGAAAAACTGATGAGTCGATCGACCCAGGCTCAGACAGAAGAAAAGAAGCCTTCAGGTCCTTCTTTGATTGATGCTAACAGCAATTTGAAGAATCTTTCCTCACCTAAATTGAAAGGTGTGAAGGAGAAAGGATTTGAGAGCGAGGAGTATTACGAAGTTCTCCAATCTATTGATCATAAGAAGCTGGGAGAGATCAGCAGGTTATCTTATCTTGTCAGTGAGTTTGATAAGAAATATTCGAGTCAGTCATCAGGAAAGAATCAGGGAAAAGGTAATAACTATAAGTATCAATAGTTCTGTATAACAGTTTTTCAGAATGTTAAATCGTACATCCGAATCATTAGTAGCCCTGCATCCAAAGTAATTAGTTGATGATAAAACTAATGATATTATAGGAGGATAATAATTGTGGAGGTTAAAGAGTTTCGTGGCAAAACGGTCAGTGATGCTATAACAGCTGCTTCTGTAGAGCTTGGTATAACCAGTGACAAGCTTAAGTATGAAGTAATCGAAGAAGGCAGCAGCGGTTTCCTTGGAATATTTGGAGCAAAGGATGCCGTAATCAGGATTAACATGGAGAAGTCTATTGTAGAGAAAGCGAAAGATTTCTGTGATGATATGTTTTCTGCCATGAAAGTTGAAACCAATGTTGATATCAAGTTCAACGAAGAGGAAAAAATCATGGATATTGACTTATCCGGGCCTAATATGGGAGTTCTCATCGGAAAAAGAGGACAGACCCTGGATGCCATCCAATATCTGATCAGCCTTTTTGTGAATAAAGAACATGATGAATATATCCGCGTAAAAGTAGATACGGAGAATTATAGAGAGAGAAGAAAAGTCACTCTGGAGAAGCTGGCCAGAAAGATGGCCGCATCTGTCAAGAGAAGCCGTCGTCCCTTTACATTTGAACCTATGAATCCCTATGAGAGAAGAGTGATCCACTCCGCTCTGCAGAATGATAAATACGTCATTACCAAGAGTGAGGGAGAAGAACCTTACCGTAAGGTAGTTGTCATGTTAAAGAGGGATCGTAGGTACCAGAATAAATAGTTAAGACAGAAGAATTAAAGGAATGAAGCAGAAGAAAGGATGTTTAAAAATTCAAGATGAATTTTTAAACATCCTCTTTTCAATTGTTGGTAAGAGGTGATATCTATGATCCATGAATATGATACAATTGCTTCCATAGCAACTCCGGTCTCCAATGCCGGAATTGGAATCATCAGGATCAGTGGGTCTGATTCCATGAATATTATCGGTAATATATTCCGGCCCCATAATAAAAAGTGGAGAGAAAGAGATCTTGAATCTTATCGTATCTATTATGGCAATATCGTGGATCACAAGGATTCACCTGAGGAAAAGATCATAGATGAGTGTATCGTACTTATCATGAAGGCTCCCCACAGCTATACCAGAGAAGATGTAGTGGAGATAGATTGTCATGGTGGTGTGGTCATTCTAAAAAGAATACTGGATCTGGTTATCAGGTGTGGAGCCAGGATTGCCGAGCCTGGAGAGTTTACCAAGAGAGCATTTCTCAATGGAAGGATTGATTTGTCCCAGGCTGAGGCGGTTATGGATCTAATTGAATCAAAAAATGATCTGGCCAGACAGAATTCTTTATCCCAACTTAAAGGAAATCTTTCAGAGATTATTGATTCCATACGTCAGGATGTGATCTATCAGGTCGCCCGGATCGAATCAGCCCTGGATGATCCGGAGCATTATGATCTGACTGGTTTTGGAGAAGATCTTTCAGAAAGATGCGGGGAATGGGCAGAAGAGTTAAAGAAACTGATATCCTCCTATGCCAATGGAAGACTGATATCCGAAGGAATAAGAACCTGTATCGTAGGAAAGCCCAATGCCGGTAAGTCTTCTTTCCTTAATGCTTTGCTGGGAGAAGAGCGTGCAATTGTAACGGAGATAGCCGGGACGACCCGGGATACTCTGGAAGAATATATAACCATCGATGGCATTACCCTTCACATAGTGGATACGGCAGGTATAAGAGATACAGAAGATAAAGTAGAATCCATCGGTGTGGAGAGAGCTCTTCATGAATTAAAGAGAGCTGACCTGATCCTGTATCTTATGGACAGGTCAGGAGATATCAGTCAGGAAGATCTTTCCATCATGGAAGAGATCCGGGATAAAAAGAAGATTGTCTTATTGAATAAGTCTGATTTGGATCGGAAGATTCTTTCTATCGAAGAAATCAGACAATACTTTGATGATGATGTTCCTGTGGTTCCGGTTTCTGCCAAATACAGGGAAGGGATTGATCTTTTTCATGAGGAATTGAAAAAGATGATGTTCCATGGCACAATGGATATGAAGGATGAAGTTGTGATCAACAGCGAGAGGCATCGAAATCTTCTGGAGAAGAGTCTGGAATCGGTCTATAATGTAGATAGGTCCATCCACCAGGGGATGCCGGAAGATTTCTATACTATTGATCTTATGGATGCCTATGAGAATCTTGGAAAGATCCTTGGAGAAGCGGTGGAGGATGATCTGGTCAATGAGATATTTGCCCGCTTCTGTACCGGCAAATAGACGAATAAAACACCGGCGAGGGAGTCTTAACATAATTTCATGGAGGGAAACATGAAGCCTGTAACAGAAGAATATGATGTTATTGTGGTTGGTGCCGGTCATGCCGGATGTGAGGCTGCACTGGCCTCTGCAAGAATGGGGTGCGAGACCATATTATTTACCATCAG
>CAMOVS010000006.1 GCA_946627575.1 uncultured Lachnospiraceae bacterium | reverse complement strand
GGGCAAACTGCCGGATCATCTCTTCTAATATATTCTGAGCTCTTTGACACACCGTACCATTATTCATATTATTCCTTCATTTTCAGTCTTTCATATCATCCGTTCATTTACTCTTCCATTGACCAGCTGCCTACCAATTTTAAAACAGATCATCAAAAATGGCAACGAGAACTCATCCACAGCTTTATCTTGCCATAGATATATGAATAGAGTATATTATTATATATATTGCTTAAATAATTATTCGACTAAAGAGATGCATTTCGATGGATGATCCGGTGGATTATCCCGAGTAGACCCGAATCCGGCGCCAAGACTCGCAAGCGAGTCTTGAATTATGAAAGGAGGCCCTATGCAAAAGGATACACCCCTGTCAAACAATCAAACAGACGTTGCTGGCAAAACAGTTCAACTCTCTCCGGAACTACCAGATAATCAGGCAGAACATCATTCACCAAATCCACAAGCAGCTCAAGACCAATCCGGAGGCCAGCCCCCTCAGGGGCAGGAGGCCCCGCCGGATCCTCAGAATCCTCAGAACTGGCGCAATTACCAATGGCAGCAGGGACAGCAGACCCCGCCGGATCCTCAGAATCCTCAAAACCGGCACAATTATCAGAGCCAACAGGCTCCGCCGGATTCCCGGAACCTCCAGAACCAGCCGGGTTCCCAGTCCCAGATGAGTCAGCAAGGACAATCAGAGCCTGCAAAAACAGATCCTGTGCTTTCTCCGATACCTGATGATCCTGCAAAGAAAAAGAAAAGCCGCAAGGGCCTGGCCATCCTGATCACCCTGGCATCTCTTCTTCTTATAGTCGGCATCGGTTTTCTTGTCTGGTATCAGACTTTGAAAAAGAACTACAGGGATGGCGTAGACGCCTTTCAGAAACAGGATTATGAGCAGGCAGGCAAAAGTTTTGACAAAGCTTCCATATACAATAACGGATCAAAGCTGTCGAAGATCTGTACCGTCCTGGAAGAATTGAAGAACTCAGACTTTAAGTCAGCCTCCAAGAAAGCTGAAGACATCGATGATTACAAAGTCAAAGATGACTCCATGCAAGAAAACCTGGATAAAATCCGCACAGATTACTACAGTCAGGCCGAACAGCTGGCAGAAGGAGGAGACCCACAAAACGGTGTCTATATCTTCCAGTGTCTTAAAGACTATAAGGATTCCGCCCAGGCAGCTTCCTACTATAAGGCAACGATCCAAATGAACCAGGACAATCTGGACAAAGCAATCACTTTGTTTGAAGAGGCAGATTCCTATAAAGACGCTGCCAGCCTGGCTAAGCAATGTTCCGACTACAGGGATGCTGCCGCCCTTCAGGAAAAGGGAGATGACAAGAGCCTGGAAGAAGCGGATAAGCTTTTCTCTTCTTTGGGAGAGTTCAAGGATTCAGCGGACAGGGCCCTGGCCTGTCGAAGCGTAAAGCTTTACAGGACTGCTAAAGAAAAGGCCGATGCGAAAGATTATGAGGGAGCCTATTCCATACTCAAAGAGTACCCCGGCAATCCCTATCCCGGCTGGCAGGATCTTATGACGGAGAGCAAAAATGAGATTGATTACGCTCAGGCCGAAAAATATTACAAGTCCGAAAACTATTACAAGGCTTACACGATCTATGATGATCTGGGAACTTTCAAAGACTCCGAAAAGAAAAAGAAGAAATGTATCCAGGACACACCGAATAAGACCATCCTCTTCCAGGATGATAATTACAAGTCCTCGTCGGTATCATTAACCTTTAAGAACAATGGTCTTTCCCATAATTACATCAAGATGTATACCAGCAGCGACAAGCTTGTAGCCCGGGTTTTCGTCAAGAAGAATCAAAGTGCAACCATCCATCTTCCTGCGGGGACTTATCATATCAATAAGGCTTACGGCAACACCTGGTACGGGAAAAAGGATATGTTTGGCGATGCAGGTTACTACACCCGGTGCAAGGTCAACGGAGGATACAATTTCTCCCTCCAGAACAACTATATCTACACCTTGTCTACCGGCAGCGGTTCGGGAGACGCTGTCTCCGGAGAGACAGTCGGGTCTGACGGTTTCTGATGGAATATCTTTATGTCAATTATTCTTCATGGCCTTCTATCAATCAGGAGGCCGTGAAGAACAGCTTATTTATACATTTCCCACAAGTTCGGGAAGGTATATTCCAACAAGCACTTTACAAATAGTGTTATAATCTAAAAGACAAGGGCTTTACATTGTCAAAACATGATGTAAGGTCTGATAACCGGCATTCTTTGCACATATATTTACAGGAAGAGAGGAATGACATAATGAAAAAGAACATACTCGCCATGATGATGGCAGCTGTTATGGTTTTTTGCCTGGCGGCCTGCGTTTCGGAAAGCAATACTTCCAGCAAAGCTGAGACTGATACCGGCGCGTCTGGCCAGGAGGCAGAAAGTACAGCTGCTGCCCCTGCTGATAAAGGAACCCTCCGGGTTGCCATCGAACTGGCTTATCCGCCCTTCGACTATAAAGATGATGCAGGGGAACCCACCGGCGTTGATGTAGACCTGATCAAAGACTTTGGTGCTGCATACGGCTATAATGTAGAGATCAGCGATACTTCCTGGGATGGTCTGATTCCGGCTCTGCAGACAGGGAAAACGGATGCGGTTATCTCCGCCATGTCTATCACGGAAGAAAGAGACAAACTGGTAGATTTCTCTGATGCCTATGCTCTGGCTAAAATCGCAATCCTCGCTTCCAGCCAGACCAAAGCACAAACGGATGAAGATTTCAATTCCGAAGATATCACCATCGCAGTAAAAAGCGGTACAGTAGGACACATCTACGCCCAGGATTTCTTCCCCAAAGCTAAGCTCAATGTCCTTACCGACGAAAGTGCCTGCATTAATGAAGTTCTCCAGGGCAAGGCCGACGGCTTCATATATGATGAACTGACCTGCACCAATTATCATGACGATAATCCGGACAAAACAAAGTGCATTTCCCTCTCCCATGCTGAGACGGGAGGCTGGGGTATCGCTGTAAAAGAAGGCAACAAAGAGCTGGTTGATGAGCTCAACGCCTTTATCAAAGATTATTACCAGTCCGGCAAGCTGGATGCTCTGGGCGAGAAATACATGCCCGGCAAGAAGGCTGAGTTTGCAGAAAATGGTTTCCAGTGGTTCTTTGATCTGGAGGACCAGTATAAATAAGATCGGATGAGAGGAATCCTTTATGAAATTTCCCGGTGTCTTCACCCTGTTTATTACAGACAAAAACACAAAGCCTCCGGCTTGGAAGGCTTTAATCAATCTTACAATCATCATCGGGGCTGCGGCTCTGATGGTGATTGTTTCTCTAAAAAGAATTGATGTCAAGCTGGACTATTCCTTCCTCCCCGGAGTCACTTTTCGGCTACGGAAGGGCTTTGAAATGACCCTGATCCTGAGCATCTGCAGCCTGATTCTAAGTCTTTTGATCGGCATGGTAAGTGCCGCAGCTCAAAACAGTCGGATTTTGGTCATAAGATATCTTTTTATGGGATATGTCAAGCTGATCCGCGGAACGCCTCTTCTTGCCCAGATCTATCTTTTCTTCTATATCATTGGAACCGCCTGGGGCATCGAAAACCGGATCCTTTCCGGCATCCTCATTCTCTCAGTTTTTGAAGGAGCCTATATCTCGGAAATCATCCGGGGAAGCTACCTGTCCATGGAGCAGCAGCAGATCGAAATCGGCATGGCCATAGGTCTTGATAAAGCGGGAATTCTCCGGGAAATAATATTTCCTCAGATGCTGGCAAGAACCCTTCCGGCTCTGACGGGACAGTTTGCTTCCATCATCAAGGATTCATCCCTCCTGTCTGTGATTGCAGTAACGGAAATGGCCCAGACCATGCGGGAAATCAGTTCCCTCAACTTCAAAATGTTCGAGTGTTATTTCCTCCTTGCTGCCCTCTACCTCCTCTTGACCCTGCCTATAACCTATTTCAGCGAATGGCTGGAAAGGAGATTCGGCTATGAGAATTAAACTGGACAATCTAACGAAAAACTTTGGCAGCCAAACCGTACTGAATCATATAGACTTCGAGGATGATTTTTCCACCCTGGCCATCATTGGCTCTTCCGGCGGCGGCAAGTCTACCATGCTCCGTATTATAGCAAGTCTGTTAGAACCTAGCTCCGGCCAGGTCACCCTGGACGGGCGGGCAGCAGGCAGCCGGGCATCCGACCAATTGGATTACCGAAGACGGCTGGGATTCGTCTTCCAGCAGAATGGTCTTCTTAAACATCTGACAGCCATGGAGAATATTACCTTGCCGCTTATCCGGGTTCACTCTTATGAAAAAGAAGCCGCAGTGCAAAGAGCTCTACAGCTTCTGGACCGGTTCGGTCTTAGTGAGGAAGGCAGCAAGTACCCCAGCGAATTATCGGGAGGACAGAGTCAGAGAATCGCTATTGCCCGGGCCATCGCCCCCAATCCCTCCCTGCTCCTTCTGGACGAACCTACCAGCGCCCTGGATCCTGAATACACCATCGAAGTGCTTGATATGATCCGGGAGCTGAAAGAAGAAGGGCGCAACTTTATCATCGTAACCCACGAAATGGGCTTCGCAAGAAAAGCCTGCGAAAAGACCATGTTTCTTCACGAAGGCAAAATTCTCGAATACGGAGAAAGCAACGAATTATTCTCCAATCCGCAGACACCGGCATTAAGAAAATTCCTCACAACTCTCCTCGAATGGAACGTACGGCAATAGATTATCTATAGACTTTAGATCAAGATTCTGCTATAATTATTTCAATGGAAGGTTAGCTCAGTGGGAGAGCACTCGCTTGACGTGCGAGGGGTCGCAGGTTCAAGCCCTGTACCTTCCATTTTTTATTGTATAAGTCCAGTGCCGCGCGGCCACCAGGACGCATGCTTGCATGCAGGACTGGGTGGACATGGGGCACGACAAGCAATATCGAGAAGAAGCACGATAGTGCGGAATCGAGATATTGCTTAGCTCAGCGAGAGTGCAAAGCACGAAGCTGAGCGTGGACTTATACACTTTTATGGTGCCGGCGACAGCCGGCATAGATGTTTATTGTATAAGTCCAGTGCCGCGCGGCCACCAGGACGCATGCTTGCATGCAGGACTGGGTGGACATGGGGCTTTTTATCGGTTGCTCACTTCAATAAACTTATCTAACAAGGCCGCTGCCTTTCCCGAATCAATGATATTTTCCGCCAGCCTGACTCCATCCTGCAGACTGTCGGCTTTTGCCCCGATATAAAGAGAAGCACCGGCATTCAGCAAAACAGCGTTGCGCTTATGCCCCTTCTTTCCTGCAAGAATTTCTCTGGTAATGACCGCATTTTCTTCAGGAGTGCCTCCTTTAAGGTCCTCTCTTGTGCAGCGTTCCATACCATAATCCTCCGGCTTGATCACAAAAGTTTTATACCATCCATCCCGGATTTCACAAATCGTCGTCGGAGCGGAAAGGGAGATTTCATCAAGCTTATCCTGACCATATACTACCATACCCCTCTTTACCCCTAAAGAAGTCAGAACCTGGGCCAAAGGCATGACCAGATAGTCATCGTAAACCCCCAGCAGCTGCATAGACGGGCGGGCGGGATTGGTGAGCGGTCCGAGGATATTAAAGACGGTTCTGAATCCCAACTCTTTTCGTATGGCACCCACATACTTCATGGATGTGTGATATTCCTGGGCAAAGAAGAAACAGATCCCCACTTCTTTAAGCAGTTCCATACATTTTTCCGGATTTTGACGGATGTTAACTCCCAGGGCCTCCAGACAGTCTGCTGTTCCGCATAAAGAAGATGCAGCCCGGTTGCCGTGCTTAGCAACCTTAATTCCCCCCGCAGCTGCTACCAGAGCAGATGTTGTGGAGATATTAAAGCTTCCGGCGTCGTCGCCTCCGGTTCCCACGATCTCGAATACATCCATGCCTGTTTCTACCTTGGTGGCATGTTCTCTCATGGCTGAGGCGCAGCCGGCGATCTCATCTGTGGTCTCCGCCCTGGCGCTCTTGGTTGACAAGGCGGATAGAAAAGCAGCGTTCTGGGTTGGTGTCGTCTGACCGCTCATGATCTCATTCATAACATCATAAGCTTCTCTGTAGGTCAAATCCTTTTTGTTGACAATCTTCACAATGGCTTCTTTGATCATAACTTACCTCCTTGTTTGATGCCTTCAGGTATATTCTGATAGTCGCTGCGCACCGGATTACTTTGCAGGCAAAGCATAGCCAGCCTTGTATGCCTGCATACGGATGTCTCTGCTTTGAGACTGGACTTCTTTTCTTTGTATAAGTCCCACGCACAGCTCCGCTGCTTTGCCAGCTCCCGCTGTGCGAAGCAAAATCTCGAATCCGCACTTTCGTGCTTCTTCTCGATTTTGCTTGTCGTCTCTAAAGCATAGCCAGCCTTGTATGCTAGCATACGGCTGTCTCTGCTTTGAGACTGGACTTATACAAAAAAAATCGTCCTTGACAGATTTTGGTTTCTGTCAAGGACGAATGATTCATAATCTATCCGCGGTGCCACCTTGATTCACAGGTCAGTCTATCCTGCCTGTGCCCTTTGCAGGGTACCATCATACCCCCGGCAACTAACGTATGCCCTACGTCACGGATACTCAGGTTCTCCCCTTTCCCCATGCCCTCGGCGGCCCATATAAGGAATCTTTCAGGACTCCACGCATCCCTCCTACCACCCGGCTTCCACCATCCCGGACTCGCTGGCAGAAGGTCCGGCAAAGCTCCGGCTCCTTCGGCGATAAGATGCTTTTTCTTCCGCTTCACAGGTTTAATGTGTTATAGTATTTAATTTTTAACACATTTTTATGCGCTTGTCAATGGTCGATCTATCTGTGCTATAATTGTTTTATAAAGATTACACGGAACCGTCCACCGGGCGCTTCCCGGATGAATTAAAATCTATTCCATGTAGAAGGGAGGAAAGAAGAATAATGTCTGAATACACTAACAGAACCGGCGGGCAGCGTATTATATTCCACGTCGATGTGAATTCTGCTTTCCTTTCCTGGAGCGCCCTCAAGCGCCTTAAGGAGGATCCGAAGGCCGTGGATCTTAGAGAGATTCCTTCTGCTGTGGGCGGTGATATCAAAAGCCGTAGGGGCGTAATTACCGCTAAGTCCATTCCTGCTAAGAGATACGGGGTGAAAACAGGCGAACCTGTGGTGCAGGCTCTTCAGAAATGTCCTGACCTGGTCCTGGTCCGGTCAGATTTTGCCACCTACCGCAGCTATTCCCGGGCTTTTACCAACATCCTCTTTCGCCATAGTGACATAGTGGAGAAAGTGTCAATTGATGAGGCTTATCTGGATATGACAGGCAGGGAGGATCAATATCAGGATCGCATCGCTGCCGGTGAGCCTTTCCCTCTTTGCGCGGCAAAGGCCATCCAGGATGAAATCCTGTCTGAGCTGGGCTTCACCGTTAATGTTGGGATTTCGGTTAATAAGCTTCTGGCCAAGATGGCCAGTGACTTCGAGAAACCGAACCGGATTCATACACTTTACCCTGATGAAATCCCCCTCAAGATGTGGCCTCTGCCCATACGGGACCTTTATGGCTGCGGTGGTGCTACCGCCGAACGACTGACCGCTCTGGGTCTGGATACCATCGGGGCTGTCGCCTCCATTCCCCTTTCCACCCTCCAGGCTTCTTTAGGAGTCAAAATGGGAGAATGGATTCACCAGAGTGCCAACGGCTTCGGCAGCGACCAGGTCCATAATGAGCAAAGGAAGGCCAAGAGTTATTCCAATGAAACAACCCTTAAAGAGGACATGACCCATGAAAACTATGACCGGGTTGCCCCCCAGGTGCTGGACCGGCTGTGCGAAAAGGTCTCATCAAGGATGCAGGAGGACCGGGTTCGGGCTCTGACAATCAGTGTCAGTGTTAAAAGCGACAGCTTCCAGCGCCGGTCGCGCCAAACCACCCTGATCAATGCCACCAACCGCAAGGAAACTCTTCTGGAGAGCGCTTCTTCCCTCCTGGAAGAGCTCTGCCTGGGAGACCAGGGCCTTTTCCGACAGGGACATGGCATCCGTCTGATCGGTGTTGGCGGTTCACATCTGACAGAAAGCTCTTACGAACAGATCAACCTCTTTGACTGGGCTAAAGATCTGGAAAAAATAGAAGAAGAAAAGAAAAAGGCCCGGGCAGAGGCACGGAGCCGAAAGGAAATCCAGAATCGAAAGCTGGAGAAGATGAAGAAGCTTGACACCATGATGAGACAATCCCGGGAAAAATACGGCAAAGATATAATCCACAAAGGAACAGGGGGCTATCAGGATGATCTTTGATCCTGTCCCAGAACTCTGTAGATTGTCTCCATCATGGCATCAGGATCCAGCGGCTTGGCAATATGTCCCTGCATACCAGCTTCCGCTGCTTTTTCCTCGTCTTCCCTGAAGGCGTTAGCTGTCATGGCGATTACCGGCAGGGAAGCCAGATCGGGATTATCCAGGGCGCGTATGGCTTTGGCTGCTTCGTAGCCATTCATAACAGGCATCTGGATATCCATCAGAACCAGATCATAATATCCATTTTCCGAAGAAGCAATTCTGTCCACCGCCATCCGGCCGTTTTCCGCTGTCTTTACCTCAAAGCCCGCCTGGCTAAGCAGCATAGCGGCGATCTCTGTGTTGACCGGATTATCTTCTACCAGCAGAACTCTCTTCCCGTCAAATCGGCGGATAAGGCCCTTCTCCTTCTTCTCATCCCTGGCTTCCACCAGGGGGAAAGATGCATGAATGATGAATTCCGTCCCTTTTCCTTTCTCCGTATTGACCTGAATCTCCCCTTCCATCAGGTCAATAATGCTTTTGGTTATGGCCATTCCCAGGCCGGTTCCCTCGATTCCGCTGACCGTGGAGGTTCGCTCCCTTTCAAAGGGTGTAAAAATCTGAGTGACAAAATCCTGACTCATCCCGATCCCGTTATCGATGACACATATATCATATCGGCCGGTCTGCGCATCCGCAGAAAGCTCTTCGACGGAAAGAATGATTCTGCCGCCTTCCCCGGTAAATTTGCCGGCATTGCACAAGAGGTTCATCAGCGCACGGTTAAGGAGGTTTTTGTCACACAGAACCCATTTATGCTCGATCCGGCAGGATACCGTAAAGTCAATGTTTTTCATGGTCAGCTGATTTCTCACCAGATCGCCGGCGTCCCGGATGCAGTTTTCCAGGTTCATCGGCACCGGCTCCAGATGAATCTTACCGCTCTCGATCCGGCTCATCTCCAGAACATCATTGACAATATCCAGGAGCTGTCTGCCGGCATTTTCAATTTTATCGATGTATTGGGCCTGTTCCTCGGCCGTCAGGCCCTCTCTTTTTGCTAAGGTTGTGTAACCGATAATGGCATTCAGGGGAGTACGAATATCATGGGACATATTGGAAAGGAAAAAAGTTTTGGCCTTGCTGGCTTCTTCCGCCGCCAGAAGTTCCGCTTCCAGATGCTCGTTCTCCTGAATCCTGTCTGTTGCTCCCCGGATCAGGATAAGCATAACAAGGACAAAGATACTGCCCCCTAATAAGATGGCCGCCATTATCAGATCCGGATGCCCCCAGATAGCTATGGCCAGATAACCTGCCAGAAACATGACCAAAAGGACAATAGGGATCATCAGGATGCGGTGCTCACTGTTCCAGTTCCCACGCTTGCGTATATGCTCTGAGAAAAGAAGATACATATAGATATTGATGGCCATCAGAATACTGGCTCCATATATCATAAGATAAATCACAATCTGCATTACACTAACTCCATATCCTTATCCCGGACGGTCTAAGGCTTTGCACTGCAGGCATAATAACCCATATATGCCCGCCTATACTCTGATTTCTTCACGTTTTGATCTCTGAAATGCATCATTTGCCGTCAAATACAGCACAGCCTTTCCGGCCGGCTTCCTTGACTTTGTAAAGAGCGCTGTCCGCATCCCGGAATATGTCTCCCCGGGGATTCTCTCTGTCGGAGAAGGCAACTCCCACACTTATAGAAACCGGAGGCAGATCATCCTTAGGATGCTGGAGGATCTCATTAATACGCCCCATCTTATTCATGACCAGCTGGCTCATCGAGCTGTTGGATCGAGTCATAACAACGGCGAACTCATCTCCACCGATCCGGCAAAGAATATCCACCGATCGGAAGCTGGCCTTCAGCAGGTCTGCCACCCGCTTTAATACCCGGTCACCCACGGCATGCCCATATGTGTCATTAACCGACTTGAAGTAATCTACATCAATCAGGATCAAAGCTATATGCTCCGTATCGGCACTCTCTATCAGAAGATCATAGGCTCCCCGGTTAAAGAGTCCCGTCAGAGCGTCATGGGAAGCTTCATGGCTGAGCTTTTCCCTGGCCTGCTGGTTTTCCTTAAGAATCTGATTGTAAGTTCTGGTGACAAAGCGGAGTTCTTCCACACCGGTGGGAGGGATCATTTCCTGACCCTGCATCTTCCGAACCATATTGGTTAAGGGTATACGTATCATCTTTGTAATGATCGCTACGATAGCAAGGACTATCACAAGAAACAAAATGGTGATCAGGGTCTGAACGTTGACAAGGAGTGCCAGCCTGGCAGAAGCATGCTCCAGCTCCCGACTGGAAGATCGAATAAGCTCCTGTGTACAGAGCCTGACGTTCTCCCGAATTTTGTCCTTATAAAGCATGTAATTATTATCGAAGACCAGTGTCTGAGCTGCTTTTTTCAGCTGCTCTTTGGTCATCTGCTTCTCTTCTTCCGTCAAAGGAAGGTCAGCGATGCTTTCAGGCACTTCGCTCATATTGTAGTCGCCGGTTTCCAGAATCAGCCGCATGGCCTTGTGTTCATACTGGATCAGCTCATTGGAGAGATCCAGAGCTGTATTCAGGCTCTCCAGCGCGGAGCCCTCATCCTTGTTCAGAAGTTTTTCAAGACTTTCCACCGCCTTATCTCTGGTTCTGGTGATCTCAACCTCCTCGATAAAGTCTTCCAGATAGTCTATCTGCCCCGTCACTACAAAGCAGCGAACACGATCGGTAAGATAATCTGAGCCGGATTCCATATTGGAGGCAGCCATCTGGGCTTCGATATAGCGGTCGCTGGCCATCTCCATCCGCTGGTAACCCCGGGTTACGGTGATGTTGGAAAGCATAAGAGCTCCCGCCGCAAGAACCGCTAAAATCACGAAGAAAATGGATGCTGTTCTGAGTTGAATGCCGGTATGCTCCTTTTTCCCTGCCGGTTCCAACGTTTCTAAAGGCTTATCCTCCTCTTCCGTATGCTGCGGCTTCCGTATCAGTTCCAGCTTGGCCTGCCGCATGGCCTCTTCTTTCTTCTTCTTATCCTGCCTTCTGCTCTCTTCTTCCCGAGCCAGGTCCGCTTCTTTTTTCTGCAAAATAAAAGGTTCAAAGTCTGCAGCCGGAACCGGCTTAGAAAAGAAATATCCTTGTACGATATCACAGCCCAGACTTTTCAGAGCGTGGAGCTGGTCCTCAGTCTCAACTCCCTCCGCAATCACAGGAACAGAAAGGAAGTCGGAGATCCCTATGATCACCTCAAGCATATGAGTGTCTCCACCTTCTTTAAAGGCATTACGAATGAACTGTATATCCAGCTTAAGGGCATCAATTGGGAGACTGGACAACATGTTCAGAGAAGAGTAGCCTGTCCCGAAATCATCCATCTCTATATGGAATCCCATCTTTCTTAAACGCTGGGAAGTCTCAATAATCTGTGCAGAATCCTGAGTATAAGCTGACTCTGTCAGTTCCAGCAGGAAGTCACTCCCGCTGAGATTCTGACTATCTATAATCTCCTGCATAATATCCGACAGCTTCGGATCATACATATCGATTCTGGATACATTGACCGAGATGGGAACCGAATAATTCAGCTGATCCTTCCAGACCCGGATCTGCCGGGCAGTCTCTTTCCATACATAATGATCCAATTGCTGGATCAGACCATTATCCTCAAACAAAGGAATGAAGAAACCCGGACTGACCATGCCCAGATCAGGATGATCCCACCTCACCAGAGCTTCTGCGCTAATAAGGATAGGGGTATCCGGGCGCACATCAAATTTCGGCTGATAATAAACCTTGAACTGCTTTTCCCTGATTGCTGCCGGGAAATCCTCTATCAGCTGCTCGGCATAGAGCTGCTTCTCATGGAGCTTGTCGTCATAAAAGCCTATGTTATTTGTGAAAGAGCCCTTTACCGTATCGGCAGCCATCTTGGCCCGGTCAAAACGCCTTTCCAGATCAAGTCCCTTGTCGGCATGGGAATAAACACCCATCCGCAGTCGGATCCGGTTATCCGAAGAATCCTCCTCAGCCAGATATACCTGGGCATGATCCATAATCTCTTCATAATCATCCCTGTGCGGACAGTAGATCATAAAACTATCCGCTTCCCTGCGGCAGGCAATAGCTCCTGAGGCTCCTGCAATCTCCTCCAGCTCTTTCCCGATCTTTCGGAGAACCTGGTCTCCATAAGCTCGGCCATAGCGCTCATTGACCATGCGAAAATGATTCACATCTATGATTACGGCATCCATGGCCTGATCCGGATTAAACTGGTCAAGCTGGGCTGCATAGCGATAGAAAAACTCCTTATTATAAAGGCCGGTCAGAGCGTCCTTCTCCGTCGATCGGATAATATCCCGATCTTCCGACAGCTCAATGGTCCGACGCACCCTTGCGTGAATGACATCAACTGCCGGGTAGGGCTTGGGGATGAAATCCGAGGCCCCCAGCCTGAGGCTCTCCACCTCCATGCTCTTTTCCGCCGTTAATACGATAATCGGGATACGGGATAGGAGGGCATCTTTTTTGACTTCTTCCAGGATTTCCAACCCCGACATACCGGGCATAAGGATGTCCAAAAGCACAAGGGACAAAGTGTCCTTATATTGATGTATCTTATCAAGAGTTTCTTCACCGTCAGAGGCATACAGAACCTGATAATCATTCTTGAGGATCTCCCCAAGCATCTCCCTGTTAATCATCTCATCATCGGCAACCAGTATCAGCCTCCGGCCCCGGGAAACATATAATTTATCATAGTTCTTCAACATTTATGGGCCTCCTTTTCCGTCATGGCTTTTATACATTCATAGTATGATGTAAAGGTCAAACTCATATCGTGGCGGGTCCTAAGGTCAATTATTCACGATTATGCAAGCATATCGTGAAAATCGACCTTTTGACCCTGATAGCATATTATGGCAATATTGCTTCCGTCGGAGAAGCCAAGAATGTGATCTTTTTCATGTATTATAACGTCATAATAATTAATGGTCAACCTGTGTTATACTATGGTTATCCCGACTTATCTTATTCGGATTAAGGGCAATATAACTATATGGAGAATTATGATGTGTACTCGTTATTTGATTGAATTATCGCCGGAATTACGGCCCATCATAGAAGAAGCCAGACGCAGCCATCTGACCAAAAAAATGACAGATAAGCTGGGGCAGGCTCTGATCGCGGAGGGAGAAGTCCGTCCCACCGACATGGTTCCCGTGATCGCTCCGGATAAAAATGGCCTGCGAAAAGTCTTCCCCATGGTCTGGGGCTTTCGCTTCCCCGGCATAAACCATCCGATTGTTAACGCCAGGGTGGAGACAGCAGGGCAGAAGCCTGCTTTCAGAGATTCCTGGCAGAGAAGGCGATGCATTATCCCTGCTTCCTATTATTTTGAATGGGAACATATCCAGAAGGGAAATCGCATTGTGCCGGGTGATAAATATGCCATCCAGACACCGGGAAGACAGGTTACCTGGCTGGCCGGTCTGTACAGGATCGAATCTCTGGATACCGGCTTTCAATATCCGGTTTTTACCGTGCTTACCAGAAAGCCGTCGCCAATGCTTCAGAAGATTCATAACCGAATGCCGGTGGTTCTTCCGGATGAAGCGGTTCTTTCCTGGATCTGTCCGAACTTGAGCACCAGGGATATCGAGGAGATCGCAAGCCTCAGCATCACAGACATGATAGCAGAAAAAATATAGGAGCATCTGTCTCAGGACCCGCTCCATATATACCGAGCCGGCAGGGGGCATTAAAGGAAAATACAATCAAAACCCGCCTGAAACCTATACATCGGCAGGGAGCTGATTGCTTCTGATTTCAGACGGGTTTTGTTAATTTTGATTGTGTATGGTTTTTGATTGTGCAACTAAGCATTGTCACTTGCTTCATGCTTCTCTTCCATATGCTCCACCGATTCTGCCTGGTGCAGAAAGCGGGCAATGGTACTGAAGAGTTTATCGACGAAAATCGGCTTCTCCGCAAAGTCATCCATGCCGGCGGCCAAAGCCTCCCTCCGGTCCTTTTCCGTCACACTGGTCGTCATGGCAATGATAGGAATATCCGCTTTTCTTTGATTGGGCAGCTGGCGGATTCTCCGGGTTGCTTCCAAACCATCCATATGAGGCATCATGATGTCCATCAGAATCATATCATAATAGCCGGTCGGGGCATCCTCCAACATCTGCAAGCATACAAGACCATTCTCCGCGAACTCGGTATAGACACCGGTCTGCTTGAGGATCTCCGCCGCGATCTCCCGGTTAATCTCCATATCCTCCGCGACCAGAATCCTCTTGCCTTTGAATTGAAAACTTTGCTTTGTCATCTGACCCGCAGCGATTCTTTCCTGCAAATATTTCTCGATATTGTCAGGGGATACCGAATGGCCGTCACAGCAGACATCCTGCCTGCTGCAGCAGTCTCTTTCATTGAAAATTCGGTTGAGCAGGGACATCATATATTCACCGGACACTTTGATTTCATCCAGATATTTCTGCAGCGTCTCCAAATCATCGTGGTTATTCCTTATGATTTCAACACAGCCCAGGATAATATGAAGGGGCATCCGGATATCACGGGTCATCTCAAAAGCCTGAAGCAGTTTTGATGGATGACAGGCTTCTTTACATTCCCTCAAAAGACCATCGATCGTTGTTCCTAATACATCTGCAATAGCAGGAAACAAAGAGATATCCGGATAAGAGAGGTCTCTTTCCCATTTTGATACAGCTTTATCGGTGACGCCGAGCTTATCGGCCAGCTGGAGCTGTGTCATATTATTCTGAATCCGAAGAGCACGGATACAGGATCCAAGTGTCGATTGCTTCAACTGTATTCACCTCCTGAGTTCAAGACTCGCCCGCGAGTCTTAGCACCGCAATCAGGTCTGCTCAGAATGGTCCGCCGGACCATGCCTCTGTATGCTCAGGCAAGCTTTGCTGACAAAGCACCCATCTGATTCCGTGCTCATCCTCGCGGAGCGTATATCATATGGGAGATTGAAGCTCCCGCTGACAGAAGTTAATAGCTTCCATCGATAAAGGAGGGACTATCTCCCATTTGGTATACTATATCATGAGGAAATACAGGGGACAATCGACCAACGGTTTACCAGCCTGTCCCTCCATCATGTCTGTCTCTTGATTTCTCAATAAAAAACCATACTGTAATACAAGCGGGACAAAAAATATGGTAGAATAAACCAAAACAGGCCGGGATTACTTAGATACATAAAGCCAGCACACTGAAGTAAAAGGGAGAAAGAAAAACGTGGATATCTATACTGATCTGGAACAGGCGATTAAAGATCCATCACTTGCCATAATAACCAATGATATAAGCAGTCAAAAGGAGCTCAACAGAGCCTTTCTCAAGTATAAAATGCTTCCCCCCAAATGGAAGCGCTTCTCCAATTATTACTCAAACACTTTCTTAGGTCATAATGTTACGGAAATGTATGTCCTGACAAAAGATAAACTGAAGTCTGACAGCAGCTCCTACGAAGAACGGCAGCTGCCCCATGAAAAATACATGCTTTCAGAACCGGATCTTTACTACAAGGAAGATCGTTTTAATTCCGGTGATACAAATATATGCTTTATTCTCGGTCATTCAGGAAGCGGGAAATCCATGATGGCCAGACGCCTGGAGGGCGACGATATCGACCATATCGAGCTTGACGACCTGCTTCTTGCCAAAGACCATTTTACCATGGAGGATCTGAAAGGCTACTCCGATATGTTCTTCTGTTTCTTTCATGGCGAGGGGGCAAAATACTATATCGGTGAGGACGAGCGCAACAGCATTCCCAAAGAAGAATATGAAGATAGAGTGTTTATAGACTTCGTCCACTTTGCCATGGCTTATGCAAAGGAGCACCGAGAAAAGAAATACATCATAGAGGGCATCTGGATCTATCTTTATTTTGACGATCCTTCCGTATTTGAGGATTATG
>CAMOVS010000005.1 GCA_946627575.1 uncultured Lachnospiraceae bacterium | reverse complement strand
AAGTCAGCGAGATCTGTGCGGCTTTAGAGGAAGATGGTCTTGTGGGAGGTTCTAAAGTATACGGACTCCGGGGCAAGGATTTCTCCTATCAGGGACAGCCCTATTATAATCTTATCTTTATCGGCATCCCCGAGAAGGCCACACCAAGAAGATATCAGCTGCAGTTCGGATCTGCCATGAAGATTGCCAAGCAGTTCAAGAGCAGGAACCTGCTGATGACCGCTATAGGCGAGGATGTCAGCTACTGGCTCAGCTCTGCTATGAAGGGTCTCATTCTTGGAGCTTATAGCTTCGATAAGTATATCAGCAGTACAGAGGAAGAAAAAGAGATGTGCCTGGGTATCCTTACCGGCATGGATACCTCTTCCTTTAAGAAGGAAGAACAGTATGTACGTAATCAGACATCTGCTGTTCTTCTGGCTAGAGACCTGGTTAATGAGCCCGCCAACATTATGACACCGTCCGCCCTGGCTAAGTCGGCCAAGGATGTTGCGGATAAGAACAACATTAAGTGCACCATCTTTGACCGGGCCGGCTGCGAAGAACTGGGATTGGGCGCTTTCCTGGCAGTGGCAAAGGGATCCGACGAGGAGCCCCAGTTCATCGTCATGGAGTATAACGGCCGCGCAACTGATGAGGAAAAAGTTGCTCTGATCGGCAAGGGCCTCTGCTATGATACCGGCGGATACAATCTTAAGCCCGGCCCCCACATGAAGGGAATGCAGGGTGATATGGGCGGTGCGGCAGCTGTCATCGCCGCCATGGGTGCCATAGCAGGAGCAAAGCTGGGCATCAATGTTACAGCCGTCATCCCTGCCTGTGAGAATATGATTTCCGGCAGGTCCACCAGACCCGGTGACATTCTGACCTCTTTCAGTGGAAAGACCATTGAAGTAGGCAACACGGATGCCGAAGGCCGTCTGGCACTTGCGGATGCAATCTCCTATGCCATCCGTGAATGCGGTGCAACCTCCGTTGTCGATATCGCCACCCTTACCGGAGCCTGTATTACAGCATTGGGAAGCCGTTACACCGGCGTTTTCAGCAACAGCGAAGATCTTATGTCCAAGGTTGTTCAAGGTTCCATCCTGGCAGGGGAAAACATATGGAGACTTCCCCTTGGCGATCAGGAATACGATGATATCAACAAGTCCGACGTAGCTGACATTAATAACTGCGGTAAGGGTGCAGGCGCTATTGCCGCAGCAAGATTCCTCAATGAGTTCGTTGAAAGGAAACCCTGGGTTCACCTTGACATTGCCGGCAGTTCGGAATCCTCCGAAGACAAGGAGATTTATTCCAAGGGCGGCACCGGAGCCGGAGCCATGCTCCTCTACGAGTTTGTCAAAGCTATGGAGAAGCCCTATAAGAGTTATTGATGATTTTGGATCGTTCAAAAAGCAAGTAAAAGATTTCCCCCGGTTCGTCCGGGGGTTTTTTCTTTTAGAATACTCCGTGATTTCGAATCTTTACATCGCCTTTCTGTTATTAGTCTTACTGTTTCTCCGGAACTATAATCACGTGTACAGTACACAAATGTTGTATGTCGTGCTTAAGGAGGAGAAAAATATGAACAAATCAACAGCTACTTTCGATGTTCTTGAACGAATCCGGGAATTGAGGAAAATCCACGGGGATATGTCTGTCTATGAGCTTTCCAGCCGCACCGGCATCCCTCAGTCGACGATCAGCACCTGGTATAGCAAGAATTATTATCCCCCCATTGATAAAATCGAGGCCATATGCAAAGAATTCAACATCTCTTTGGAAGAATTCTTCCATGAGAACACCGACTCTGAGAACCCTATCACCTTGGAAGACCTGCATTTCCTCAAAAAATGGCATAGATTATCTGCCTATCAAAAGAATCTTATCGATAATCTGGCTTCCGAATTGCAAAATAACCTGACCGATAAATAAAAATCACAAAAAAAGAAAAGCTTCCTTCTGCCATTCCATGATGTGCACAAGGGATCTTTTCTTTTTTTATGGTTCGTAATTACGATATCTCGCATCGTCATTTTCCTAATATTACATATCGCTCCTTCGAATTATAATAACGATAATACAAAAACTACACTATACACCGAAACAAGGAGCATTACCCATGGCTATTTCTACTGAATCCGGCTTCGATGTTCTTGCCCGGATCAACGAATTGAGAAAGCTTTATGGCGATATGTCCGTCTACAAACTTTCCAAACTCTCCGATATACCTCAATCGACGATCAGTACCTGGTACAGCAAAGATATCTATCCCCCCATTGATAAACTGGAACGCATATGTCATGTATTTAATATTACATTGGCAGAGTTTTTTCATCTTGAAGAGGATTCCCCGGATCCGATTACTACCGAAGAGCTGCAGCTGATTAAAAAGTTCCACCGATTGTCTTCCTATCACCGAAAGCTGCTTGATGAACTGGCCGGGGTGTTGGAGAAGGCCGGAGAAGGGGATGAGAAATAAGCCGACAAGTTCGAGCGCTCTGCTCTCTCACTGTCGCGGCATTCGCCGTATGTATACAATCTATCTGCCATACAAGCGTGAGCTGGCTTCCTTTGACTGCCATCTGTCTTGTATGCACATGGCTCATTGCTGCACGCAAAAGGAGCACCTCAGATCGTTTCCAACATCTTCGGTGCTCCTTCATCCGTGTTCAATTATCATTTCCAATGGATTGTACCTCCTGATCAATTATTTTTCGTGTCCTACGAAATAGATTTGTCAACCCATCATATGATTATATCGATCTCCCGGCCTGTTCTCCTAAGCGGCAACCTTCCTGATCACTTCGCTTCGATCTCCAAATCTCATAACAATCACTTCTGATTCTTACACGCCTGCTGTTGTTCAGGCTGCGAAGCAACTTCTGCCATGCCCCCTCGTCAAACTGCCCTGGGTCTCAATAACAAATTGTTCTATTATATAGACCTGTCAGCAATTACATATAATTCTTGCATCCAAACTATAAACCAATCAATCTTACAATAAATACTCAATCCTATGAATTACTATTCTTCGTCCGGATCCGTTCCTATCTATCTCTTCCTTCATACTATATGAGGCTTCATCTCAACCCTTGATGAACTAACCTCTCGCTTAGATATCTTCTCCGGCCTTCCGATTAGAATTCGAAGCTTATGTTTTCGGTGTTCCGTACCTCCTTCGTTCAATATCGTTTCGAATCAATCACTAATACTTCTGGTGGACCGTCCTCCTTTCTCCAGATTCCAACATCCACACCGCCTAAGCGGTCTCACCTCGCGCTTCCGATCCGGCTACAGATCTTCAAGCGCTAAATCTTGAAATTACTTCCGGATTAAGAAGCATACACTTCTTCTTCCAATGTCTGTGTGACAACTGCTAATTTCAAAATCTATGTGATGGACTTGTCCAGTCCTTTCTCTGAATGTATCTGTATTATAATCTCGCATCTACATTTTGTCAATACTTTTTTTGAAAATATTTTCAATTATCAATTATTGATTTTATATTCTGAATATTATGCGTTTTTAATCATTATTTTGTCTTATTTGTCGCTATTTTATAAATATTTGCCCCATTCGTCGCACTATAAAAGATCTCTCCATCATTCCTTTGCGCCAAATTCCTTCTTTAGTCTGGACCTGTCCCAGAGTTCTACCTGGCTTTGATCTGCCAGATTTCTGGCGTTTCTGGTGAAATACCGGTTGGTAACCACCATGGCCTGGTCTGTTTCATAATAAGCAGCAGCCCCTATGACTTCCTGAACCGCGGCGATCCCCACAGGCTTTTCGTAACGTTTTGCCTGGACCACTGTTGTTTTTCCCCTCTTTTTCAGCAGAAGATCCGCACCGTAGTCAGCAGTGGAGGGCGTCAGTTTTACCCGGTAGCCTAATCTGGAAAAATGGGCGCGCAAATACTCCTCAAAGTCCTCGCCAGTGAGGCGGTCTACCTTCTTGAGCCGCATCCTTCGATACCGGTTTCTTCTCCATGTGTCGAAACATATACAGATGAACACAGCACAAGTCAAAGAGCATAATCCGGCGTAGGCCCATTTTTCTTCCATACAGTTTACCAAGCCCGCAACATAGAGCAGCAGGACGATGGCAAAACAAATGACACTGATAAAATATGAAAAGAATCTCATAAGCTTTTGCTCCTCTTTCCTTCATTATGACCCTGTTATCATACCATAAATAACCCTTCCCTGTGCAAACAATTGGATTGACAGCCGGTCCTGATAATCCTACAATTAGAGTAGTTGATTCGGTCTGCTCCTGCTGGTAAGACGGTTGGGGAATCAAGCGTCAGACTGATCTGAGCAGTGAATAATATGTGTTATCTTATGAGATTTTTATACAGAATCAGCAGATTCGGACTTATGCTATACAGAGGAGGTTCTTGTTTTGTCCACCTATGATCAGTACTTCCTGATGGAAGAAAAGGATGTCCCTGATTATGTCAGGGCGAAAACAGATTATTTTGATGATGCCGCTTCTCTGTCCTGTGAGGAGATCGGAGACGGCAATCTGAATTATGTATTTCGGGTATCTGACCAGGCTTCCGGCAGAAGCATTATTGTCAAGCAGGCAGGACATCAGCTCCGCATTGATGAGAATATGACCCTTCCTGTGGATCGGGGCCGGATTGAAAGCAGCATCCTCAAGCTGCAGGCTGCTCTGTGTCCGGGTCAGGTTCCGGAGGTTTACCTCTATGATGAAACCATGTGCGCCATCATTATGGAAGATATGATTGGCCATACCATGATGCGGACAGGTTTGATCAATCACGAGACCTATCCGAGATTTGCAGAACAGATTTCATCGTTTCTTGCCGGAACTCTCCTGCTTACCAGCGACCTTGTCATGGATCACAAGGAAAAGAAGCATCTGGTAGCCGGCTTTATGAATCCTGACCTCTGTGAGATCACGGAAAACCTGGTTCTTGGTGAGCCGGTTCTGGATTATAAGCAGGAGAATGATGTATTCCCGGCTCTGAAAGATTTCGTGGATCAGGAGATCTACGGGGATGAAGATCTTAGAAACCAGGTGGCGGCCCTTCGTTTTCATTTTATGAACTGTCCTCAGTCCCTGATTCATGGGGACCTGCATACCGGGTCCATCCTGATTAATCAGAACCATACTTTTGTATTTGATCCTGAATTCGCCTTTTTCGGTCCCATGGGCTACGATATCGGCAACGTTCTGGCCAACCTCTTTTTTGCCTGGGCCAATGGAAATGCAACCATACAGGATCAGGAAAAGAGACTTGGTTTCTGCGGCTGGTGCATGTGTACCATTATGGAGATCGTGGATCTCTTTAAAGAAAAGTTCCGCTCTCTTTATGCCGAGCATTGTTCGGATCCTCTGGCAGATTCCGAGAGCTTCCGGGAGGATTATCTGGCTTCTGTTATGTCGGATACCGCCGGTTATGCGGGCACGGAATGTCTTCGCCGAATCATAGGTATTGCCCACAACAAAGATGTGACTTCGATTGAGGATAGCGAGGCCAGGGCAAGGGCAGAGAAAATCATTCTCCACTTCGGCAAGGATCTGATCCTCCGCCGGGATGAATTCCAGACGGCCGGAGACTACTATTACGCTATGGAAAAGGCTATCCGCAAAGTCGAGCCTGACAACGACCTGCTCGGGCCGGCCAGGACCATCCTTGATTATGATACGGTAGCCCTGGATGACTATAACCACGCTTTGGTGATCATCGACCAGACCAAGCTTCCCAACCGTATAGAGATGCTGTCCCTAACCAGCCAGGAAGAGATATGGAATGCCATCTATCTTCTCCAGGTCCGGGGAGCGCCGGCAATCGGCGTAGCAGCGGCTATAGGAAGCTACCTGGCTGCCCGGGATATCGAGACGGAAAACTACGCAGAATTCCTCGACCAGTTCCGTAAGGCCTGCGACTATCTGAATTCTTCCAGACCTACTGCCGTAAACCTGTCCTGGGCTCTTAAGAGGATGGAGCAGGTGGTTATTGACCATCCTGACCTTTCTGTCAATGAGATTGTAAGCCTTCTCCATGACCAGGCTCTGGCCATACGCGAGGAAGATATCAACGTTTGCCGGGCGATCGGCCGCTATGGTCTGACCCTGGTAAAGCCGGGGGACGGTCTCCTGACCCATTGCAATGCAGGCCAGCTGGCCACTGTCCGCTACGGCACCGCCACAGCGCCTATGTATCTGGGCCATGAGCAGGGATATCATTTTAAAATCTACTGTGACGAAACCCGGCCTCTGCTCCAGGGGGCCCGCCTGACCAGCTTTGAACTGTCCAGTGCAGGTATGGATGTTACCGTGCTCTGTGATAACATGTCCGCTTCCCTGATGCGGGAAGGGAAAATCCAGGCAGTCTTTGTCGGCTGTGATCGGGTTGCTGCCAACGGAGATACCGCCAACAAGATCGGCACGTCCATGGCTGCCCTGGCAGCGAAACGCTATGGAATCCCCTTCTATGTATGTGCTCCGACTTCGACGATTGACCGTGACACTCCGGATGGATCGGGCATTGTCATCGAACAGCGCAAGGCCAGCGAGGTGACGGACATGTGGTATGAGAAGCCCATGGCTCCCAGAGATGTCAAGGTATATAATCCTGCTTTTGATGTCACCGATGCCGATCTGATTACAGGCATCGTTACGGAGTTTGGCATTGCCTATCCGCCTTATGATCAATCATTGAAGGAGATCTTCATGAAAAAAGAGATTAAGGCAACCGTAGAAGAGATAATAAAAGAGATGGAATGATTAAGCATTCCATCTCCATCCTGCAGGATATTTATTCTTCAAGGTTCCCCGGACCCCTTTCCCGAATCCAAGGGGGTAACCTTTCGCCAGTACCAGAGACCAGCCATCTGCTTGAAGGGAGTCCCCGTTTTCGCAAGGCATGGGCAGGGATTCTCCCCTAAGATAGCGGAGGAGCCAGTCCTTGTCCGCCATATCCAATACACATTCACATTGTTCTTTCTTCAGAGCCAGTGCGAGGGATTGCGCTGGCTCGAATCTTTTTTTCTTAAGTTCTCCCAGATAAAGTCCTGTTCGCAGGCATTCCAGCCCCCGGACATCCGGTGATGCTTTGGGCAGGTAAAAGAGTTTTCCTCCTCCAACCTGAATACGGTCCATTTCCAATTCAAGATGGATCTTCTCAAAGAAGTTTTTCAGGCTTTGGATCTGGTCCGGATCTGCGTCAGGTATCCGGCTCCAGTCATAAGCGCCGTTTTCCCTCCTTTGGCCGCTAATTCGAGCTCGCCCCTCTTTGCTTTCTTCTGTTTTTTTCTTCAGCAGAGCCAGGAAATGGCCTTCCCCATCCATCCTGTGGGGCCAGATTCTTCTGCAGAGCTTCATGCTCTCTCCGTAACTATTCTCACGAAAAGAAGATATGCCCGGCGAAAAGCCTTCATAATCTTCCATAGCTACAACTTCCATCTCCGGCCTTGCCATGAGCAGATGGCAGATCACAGCTTCGTTCTCCAGAGGAGAAAAAGTGCAGGTCGAATACAGCATGACTCCTCCGGGCCGCAGCATATCCGCTGCGTAAGTAACGATCTCCCTCTGCAGACTTGAAAAGTATTTGGGCCCCTTCTCCTTCCAGGCCTCAATGACGGCTGGATTCTTGCGAAACATACCCTCGCCTGAACAAGGAGCGTCCACCATAATAGCATCAAAATACTCAGGAAAGCGGTCCGCCAGCCTGTAAGGTGCTTCTGCGCAGACGATGGCATTAGGAATTCCAAAAAGCTCAATATTATGCAGAAGAGCCCTTGCTCTGGCCCGGTTGATATCATTGGCCAGAAGGAGTCCCTCCCCGCGAAGGGCTGCGCCCAGTGCCGTTGCTTTCCCTCCCGGTGCAGCACACAGATCCAGAACCCTGTCACCGGGCTTTACAGGAAGCCGGGAAGCCGGAGTCATAGCGCTGGGTTCCTGGAGATAATACAAACCTGCCGCGTAGTCGGGATCCCGGGAGGGATTATCGTCCGGATCATAATAATATCCGCCTTTGACCCAGGGTATCCTGGTCAAGTGAAAGGAACTTCTTTCTTCGAACTCTTCCGGGGAGATCTTCAGGCTATTCACCCGGAGTCCCCGGTGCCGGGTCTTTCCCATGCCGGCTACAAAATCATCGTACTCATCCCCCAGGATCTCCGAGATGACACCCAGAAATTCCTCCGGGAGGGCAGAAGACAGGGATGCGCCATCCGTGCGCATCCCTGTCCTGATATCCCTGCTGCCGGCTGCTGTTGTCGGCTTATTGTATTTCTTACGTTTCTTCTTAGCCATAAACCAGCTTTTATCCTTATCCTTATCTACTGATCTGCCTGGCTGCTGTCTTCCGGTGCAGGCTTCTCACCCTCAGCGTTCTTCTCCGCTCCGGATGCCTCTTCTGTCGTCTCCGGCGCAGCTTCCGTATCCTCAGCAGGCTCCGTTTCGACTTCAAGACCCGTCGTCCCTTCCTCCGCTGCCTCGGCCAGCTTCAGCTGGGCAAAGAGCTTCTGATCTACGTCCTTCTTATAATCCCACTCTTTCTCCAGGTCTTTGACCCACTCATCATATTTGGCATCGAAAGCATCCTGCTGTCTCTGCTCGATGATGGACTCCTTCTTGTTCTGGGTTCCTTCTTTATCTGTCTTGGCAATAAGCTGGGCTATCACATAGCCGTGCTCTGTCTCCATAACCTTATCCAGGATATCTCCGTCTTTAAGCTTGGCGACAGCGGTCTCGAACTTCTTGCCTTCCTCGGACTCCCCTTTGGAATAGCTTTCCTCCATCTGGTCCTGATAATTATTCTCCTCGGCGACCTTGTCGATCTTTTTATCACCCTTCTGGATGGCTTTAAGGGCTTTCTCTGCCCTCTCTTTCATCTTCTCTTTCTTTTTATCGCTCAGCTCTTTTTCTTCGCCGGTTTCCTCATCATAGCTTACCGTCTCAAAAAGGACTCTCTTAACCTTCGTTACTCTTGCTTCGTCATCCGACACCTTATCGTCAACATCTTTGACCATGGCTTCCTGAACCTTGTGGGCCAGCATGTTGTCCTCATAGATCTTACGGACATCTTCTTCCCCGGCTCCGCACTCTTCCATGATCCCCTTGCCGGTCTGATCCTTGGCAAAAGCTTTGGCATACTTCTCACAAGCCTTCTTATCTTCGTCCGTCAGGGAACAGTCATAATCCTTGGCTTTATTCACCAGTACGATAATCTTCTTGATCTGGTTAACTGCAGATTCTTTCACCGAATCCTCCATGGTTGTCCCGTTCTCATCGATGACCATACTCCAGTCCATATCATAATTGCCAAAGTACATGGAATACATCTGCTCCTGCTGGCTGGCCACCATCTTAGTGTAGATCCAGGCTTCTTTAAAGCTTACCTGGGTATCATCGTAGGTAAAAAGAATCTTGTCCCCATCACTGGTCTCTGTCCCGGCAGAACCCGGACCGCTGCACCCGGCTGCCAGAGCAAGGATCAGAATCAGAGCCAGAACCAATGACATATGTGCAAACGATCTTGCTTTCATGAATCTATCCTCCTGTATAAAAGTGATTATCTGTATTATGATAGCACAGTTCGCAAGGCTTTTCCAGCCCTTTTCCAGATGAGACCGGAGTGACTGTCGATGCGGCGACCGCCATACAAAGCCGGCCGCCTGACTGTCATGAAGACTTATCCGGAGATTGCAGCGGTTCCTCCGCATCCTCCTCTTCGATAAGGCCTGCGATCCTCTCTACGATACCAGAGATGTCCGCCAGACGGTCACCGGCTTTTGCCCGGGATGCATCCCAGATAAAAGCAGGTTCCCGGCCGGTCCGGATCTTCATCCGTCCTCCAAAGGATTTTAGAAAGGCGTCAATCCGGTCAATCTGAACCCTGGCTCTGGCATGCATGGTAAAACGAATCCGGTCTCCCTCCTGATCAATAAGGCTGATCCAGGCAGCATGGGCCTTGCCCCTCAGCAAAGCAATGTCCATAAGCCTCTGCATGGCAGCCGGTATATCTCCATACCGGTCCGTAAGCTCGTCCAAAGCGTCTTCGTAGTCTGCCTGGTCGCTGATTTGAGCGATCTTCTTATACCAGATCAGCTTATCGGTCTCATTACTTATATAATCCTCCGGGATATAGGCATTAATAGGTATATCAATGCTTGTATCGAATTGGTCGCTTTCTTTTTCTTCTCCCCGGATGCTCCGGACTGCTTCTGCAAGCATCTTGCAGTAGAGTTCATATCCCACAGCGTCCATATGTCCGGACTGCTCGGCCCCCAGCAGATTGCCGGCACCGCGGATTTCAAGGTCCCTCATGGAGATCCGGTAGCCGCTGCCCAGATCCGTGAATTCCCGGATGGCTTTCAATCTTTTCTCGGCCTGTTCTTTGAGGAGCTCATTGCGCCGGTACATAAGAAAAGCATATGCGTTTCTGGAAGACCGTCCCACTCTGCCCCTGAGCTGATAAAGCTGGGACAGGCCGTAACGCTGGGCATCTTCTATGATGATGGTATTGACATTGGGGATATCCAGCCCGGTCTCAATGATGGTGGTCGACACCAGGACATCAATCTCCCCGTCGATAAAACGGGACATGATATCTTCCAGCTGCCTCTCCCCCATCCTGCCGTGGGCGTACTCCACCACAGCCTGGGGCAGCAGCTTTTGGATTTTCGCTGCAGCATCCGGAATGGTACTGACACGGTTATAGACATAGTAGACCTGGCCTTTCCTGGCCATTTCCCTGGAAATCGCTTCCCGGACCAGTTCTTCATTATACTCCATGACATAAGTCTGAATGGCCCGGCGATCAACCGGAGGAATCTCGAGGACACTCATGTCCCGGATCCCGCTAAGGCTCATATGGAGAGTTCTTGGGATGGGCGTGGCCGACAGGGCCAGAACATCCACATCCGTTTTCATACTCTTGATCTTTTCCTTTTGCCGGACCCCGAATCTTTGTTCCTCATCGATAATCAGAAGACCCAGGTCCCGATAGACGATGCTCTTAGACAAAACCTTGTGGGTACCAATCACTATATCAATGCTTCCATTCTTTAGGCCCTTTTTGATCCGGGTCACCTCCGACTGGCTGCAGAATCTGGAAAGCATGGCAATCTCAACCGGATAATCCTCCATCCTCTCCAAAAAGGAATTATAGTGCTGCTGGGCCAGTATGGTGGTCGGCACCAAAAATACAACCTGCTTGCTGTCCATGACAGCCTTAAAGGCTGCCCTGATTGCCACTTCGGTCTTCCCAAAACCCACATCACCGCAGATGAGGCGGTCCATCATCCGGCCCTTTTCCATATCTTCTTTGACATCCCGGATGGCTGTCAGCTGGTCCTCCGTCTCTTCAAATGGAAATCTTTCCTCAAACTCGACCTGCCATACCGTATCCGGACTATAGGCAAAGCCCGGCCGGCTCTGCCGTTCGGCATAAAGATCCACCAGATCCTTGGCTGCAATCTGCAGCTGCTGGCGGACCCGGCTTTTGGTTTTCTCCCACTCATTGCCTCCAATTCGGTTCAGCTTGGGGGCTTTGGCATTGTTCATGCCTGCGTACTTCTGGATCACGGACAGTTGGGAGGCAGGGACAAAGAGATTACCTCCGTCTCCGTATTCAATACTGATAAAATCACGGACCAGGCCATCCCGCTCTATTTTTTCCATACCCCGATATATACCCAGACCATGCCTCTCGTGGATGACATAATCCCCTACGGCAATTTCCGAAAGGGACCGGATAATCTGACCGGAATGTTCTGATTTTCTGCGCCGCTTTTTTTCCCGTCTTTCCTTGAAGATATCTCTTTCAGTAAGAACAGCGAACTTTAGATCCTGGTATTCAAATCCTGAAGAAAGACGGCCGGCGCAGACAATCACTTCCCCGGGCTCAATCCCTCTTTCAGGATCCGCTGCATACCAGGTAAAAAGATCATAATTTCTCAGTTCCTCCGCAAGCCTTCTGGCCCGGGTCGCAGAAGAGGATAGAAGAATAACCCGGTAGTCTCTGGATTTAAGACTCTTAAGGTCAGCGGCCAGCTGTTCCAGGCTACCCTGGTAAGATGGGACAGAACGAACCTGGAAATCGTAGCTTTTCCTGGCCTTGACCTCGGGACCCGCTTCCATCAATCCTTCCATTAATATCAGAGGATAATCCATAAAGGCTCCGGCAACCTCCTCATAGGACAGGAGAAGCTCAGCCTGGCCGGGCAGGATGTATCCTCCCTCCAGCCGGTTTGTCATACTCGCCGTAAAATTCTCTTCATAGCCCCGGCCGGACTCTGCCAGACGGGCCGGATCATCTATAAAAATAATGCTGTTTTCCGGAAGGTAAGTCAGCAGGTTTTCGGTATGATCATAAAAATAAGAGATCAGCCCTTCGTTATTGTCGGTCCTTCCCAGGGAGCTGATCTCGTCAATCATCCGGTCCGTTGTCTGCCGCAGGCGTCTTAGTTCTTCCCTTTTCTTTGCATTTCGAAAAACTGTCTCCTGCCTGCTGTATTCCTGGCGAATCTTTTCCATTCCTCTCCTGACCCGCTTCTCTGAAAGAATCATCTCAGAAGCAGGGTAGAGAAGAACCTGATCCAGGTTCCCTATGCTTCTCTGGGTATCCGGATTGAATGAGCGGATGGAGTCCACCTCTTCTCCCCAGAGCTCGATCCTGACAGGATTATCCTCCGTCAAAGGAAAAATATCGATGATGCCTCCGCGGATACCGAACTCACCCGGCCCTTCCACCCGGCTTGTATTCTCGTAGCCGATTTCCGTCAGCCGCCTGGCAAGACCTGCCGGATCAATGGTCGATTGATAGTCTATCAGCAGCACCTGACTGCGGAAGGTCTCCGGCGGTATCATTTTCTCCATCAGAACATCGATTCCGCAGAGAATAGTCAGCCTCTCCCCGCTGATCAGGCGTTTCATAATCTCGATCCGCCTGCCTACGATGCTGCCGCCCCTGATATCGGCACTGTAGAAGAGGATATCCCTGGAAGGATAAAGAACAGCATGCTCATCAAAGAAGCTCAAATCTTCATAGATCCTGCGGGCCTTCTCCTCATTGGGAGATACAATCAGCCGGCAGCCGGATTCCCCTGACAGATAGGCAATCATATGGGCTTCCTGGGAATCAGAACAGCCCCGGATTTTCAGGGGATAATTTCCCCTTTTCATATCATCCAGAATGGCTTTATAAGCTTGACCGGCATACAGGGGTTCTGCAAAAGCTTTCACGCTTCACCTCCATCTGCCTCCGGAACCGGCTTTGGGACAGTGTCCTTTTTCTCATGCCTATCAGGGCTCTCAGGCCGGGACTCTTCCTGACTCTCCGCTTTGGCTTTTTTGCCCCGCTTTTTTTTACCGACGCTGTAGCGGTTCATGGCCTCGTCCAGCCGGTCCTCTGCAAAAAGACCAGCCGCCTTTGCTCCATGCTCTAAAGCAGCCTCTATGGCTTCCATTTCCTTCGGAGAAAATTTGCCCAGAACGAAGTCCGCAAGGTCCTGGTCGGGATGCTGCTTTTCTCCTATACCCACCCGGATTCTGGGAAAGGCTTCGCTGCCCAGATGGGAGATGATGTTCTTCATTCCATTGTGACCGCCGGCACTGCCCTTGGTCCGGATCCTAAGCAGACCCGGCTCCAGGCTGATGTCATCATAGATCACCAGGATATCCTCCGGATCTACCTTATAATAATCAGCGGCCTCCCGGATGCTCTCCCCGCTCCGGTTCATGTAGGTCAGGGGCTTCATCAGAAGAACTCTTTGCCCTCCCAGAAAACCCAGGCCGCAGAGGGCGTGGAAACGGTGGCGGTTGACGGCTATGCCGGACTCTTTGCTGATTTTGTCCATGACCATATAGCCGATATTGTGTCTTGTTCCTTTATATTGGTCTGTAGGATTCCCTAATCCTGCAATTATTTTCATGGGTTTATAGTCCCCCTTCTTTTCGGGCGATGAGAGGATCTCTTCCACGGTCTTTCCTTCAAAGCACAGGTCCGCCAGACGGGACGCGTTATTGTCATCAAAAAAATCATTATGGAGACGGGCAAAGGCTCTTACTTTATCGATATCCCATTTTCTCCCCCTGATGCAATCGATAAGCTGGTCCATATCCCGGGCAATGGGTCCCGGCGCCGTCTTTTCAAAGTCAAAATAAAAACCCCGGTCCCTCTTAAGATACCAGTCCATGTCGTGGGCATAGAGGATAATGGGCCTCTCCAGCAGGGCATATTCCACCGCAATGGAGGAATAATCGGCTATCAGGATGTCCGTCATGCAAAGAAGAAGACGAACGTTAGGATAATCGGTCAGGTCAACCACCCCATCAGGCACCCTGGCCTTCTGAATCTGAGGATGAAGGCGGATAGCCAGACAGCAGTCCTCCGGCAGGGCCTCTGAAAAACGCTCAAAATCAAAATGATCCAGGAGATGACGGTCTCTTTCTTCATCCTCCCGGAAAGTGGGAGCATAGAGAACCAGCTTTTTTCCGGCAAGTTCCGGATATCTCCGGTCCAGTTTCCTTCTGTGATGATCCAGATCATGCCTCCGGAAATAATAATCCACCTGGGGGCATCCGATACAGGCTATTTTGGACTCCGGCACCATAAAAGCTTCCGCATAGTTGGACCGGATATTCTCCGAGCCGGCTATGATATAATCTACGTGCTCATTGGCTGCCTTAAGCTCCTCAAGCACCCTGGGATCGGTTTCCGAAGATCCCCCAAACTTCTTATAGGACCCAAGCCCGTGCCAGAGCTGTATGATCTTTGTCTCCGGAGCCGGGTCCATGTAGGCCATGGGCATGAAATTATCATTTAAAAAAATATAGGAGGAGGTGGCCATCCTGTAGGCTTTGACCGTAAAAAGCCGGAGCAGCCGGAAGATATTCGAGGGGCGGACTTCATAATCCCTATGAGTGATCACATTATAGGAAAAGTCATATCCCCTTCTGTCGCACTCTCTCTTTACCTCATAGAGGCTTCCGGTTCCCCCTGTATTCAGTTTCTCTATTAATGTCACCCGGCCGGGAAGGGGCTTCCATCTTCGGAAGAACCGGCAGCAGGCAGCAAAAATCCTGTTAGCGATCATATCCATCCTCCTGAAACACCCGAGAAATATTTTCCATTGCAGGCATTTCTTCCATTGCAAAGCCTGATTCTGTATTAAAAACACAGCAGGCCTGATGCCATAGATATTAAGTATATCACATCTTCCCCTATGCAATCAACAGGACATCCCGGCGCAAAACACATGTGTTTCACGCCGGGATGTCCTGATTGACCTTATAATACGGCTCTCTCCCACGGTCTGCAATGATGGATCACCAAAGGCAGCCGTCAGGAGCCTGGCCTCTTTTTATTCTTCCTCTTCGTATGAAATCGACTCCGGTGCTGCCTTCTCATACTCAGCTAGGATACTGTCCTGAAGAATCCGTCTCGTCTCCGCATTGATTGGATGAGCGATGTCTCTATATTCACCATCTGAAGCCCTTCTGCTGGGCATTGCGATGAACAACCCCTTCTCTCCGTCGATAATCTTAATGTCATGTACTACAAACGCTTCATCAAATGTTACTGAGACGACCGCTTTCATTTTTCCCTCTTTCGCGATCTGACGGATCCTGATGTCTGTAATCTGCAAAGGATCCCCCCTCTTGATTCTTTTACAGAATGTATCTTACGTTCTTCTCGATCACAATCCGGATCTCCCCGTCTGTCCCGATATAATTAGTCCCCGGTCTCAAAGTATCCCGGCTCTCCACAATACAATTCTCAATATAGGAATCATCTCCTATGTAAACGTCATTCAAAATAATGGAATTCCTTATTGTACAATTGTTTCCGATGTAAACATCCTTGAACAGCACCGAGTTCTCTACCTTGCCATTGATGATACAGCCTGAAGATACGATACTGTTTCTAATGTCTGAGCCTGCGTTATACTTAGCCGGCGGAAGATCATCCACCCGGGAATAAACATCCGGATGTTCTTTAAAGAAGAACTGCCTCACTTCCGGTTTCAGGAAGTCCATATTGGTCCTGTAATAGGAATCTACCGTGGCAACATTCCTCCAATAAGTGTCCAGACGATACCCGAATATCTTGCGCACGCCAATATACCGGACCAAAACGTCTTTGACAAAGTCATGCCGGTCTTCTCTGGCGCATCGTTCGAGAATCTCAATAAGATGTCTTCTACGGATGATGTAAACACCGATGGAAACATTGTTGGAGGAGGCCACCAACGGCTTCTCCTCAAATTCTACGATCCGCTCGTTCTCATCCAGCTTCAATATGCCGAAACGGGTCAGATCATCCTCGGTGTCACTCATAG
>CAMOVS010000004.1 GCA_946627575.1 uncultured Lachnospiraceae bacterium | reverse complement strand
CTCCTGCTGCTTGAGCAGGTAGAGTCTGGCCTTGAGGATCTGCATGGCCTTGTCCCGGTTCTTGTGCTGGGATCGCTCATTCTGGCATTGAACCACCAGACCTGTCGGCAAATGGGTGATGCGGATGGCCGAGTCGGTCTTGTTGACGTGCTGGCCGCCGGCTCCGCTGGACCGGTAGGTGTCGATCCGGATGTCCTCATCGGCGATTTCTACCGATACATCTTCTTCGATATCGGGCATGACATCGCAGGAGGCAAAGGAAGTCTGTCTTTTTCCTGCTGCGTTGAAGGGGGAGATCCTTACCAGCCGGTGAACGCCCCTCTCGGACTTGAGATAACCGAAGGCGTGCTCTCCGTTCACCTGGAAGGTGATGGATTTGATCCCGGCTTCATCGCCGTCCAGGAAGTCCAGGACTTCCGTGGAAAAGCCATGGCTGTCCGCCCATTTGTTGTACATGCGGTAGAGCATGCCGGCCCAATCGCAGGATTCCGTGCCGCCGGCCCCGGCGTGAAGGGTGACAATGGCATTGTTGTTGTCGTATTCTCCGGAGAAGAGGGTCTGGATCTTCATCTCATCGTAGGTGGAGAGGAACTCAGCCATCATCTCCTCAATCTCGGGAATGATGGAGCTGTCATTTTCCTCATTGCCCAGCTCAATCATGGTGTCCAGGTCATCCATCATAAGTTCCATAGACCGGAAGGAGGTCACGGAATCTTTAAGATCCTTAAGCTCCTTCATGACCTTCTGGGCCGCCTCCGGGTCGGACCAGAAATCGTCGGCCTGCATCTCTTTCTCCAGGGCGGAGATGCGCTTCTGCTTCCGGTCGAGTTCCAGGGTCTTGCCCAGTTCTTCCACCGGCTGCCGGTATTGATTCAGTTTCTGTTTATATTGATCTAATTCAACCAAGATTTCCTCCTGTATAAATGACAATGTATCATTGTATCCGTCCGCGCCGTGGGCGGGACTCATATACCTGCCTGATGCCGGCATGAGGGTTTATCGACAAAACCGTACGGATCCTCAGGCACTTTTTCCGCAGCAGTTCTTGTATTTCTTGCCGCTTCCGCAGGGACACGGAGCATTCCGGCCGATCTTCGCCTGCTTTCTGCGATAAGGTCCCTTGGCTACGGTGTCGTCCTTGTTGGTACCTGTCGCTTTGGCGACCTGCTCTCTCTCTATCTTTTTCTCCACCTGAACATGCATAAGAGAACCCACGGTATCATGGCGGATGTTCCTGGTCATTTCCTCAAACATCTCGTAACCTATGAACTTGTACTGGACTACCGGGTCTTTCTGGGCGTAGGACTGGAGACCGATGCTCTGGCGGAGCTGGTCCATATCATCGATGTGGTTCATCCACTTGCTGTCGATGACCTTGAGCAGGATCACCCGCTCAACTTCGCGGATTCCATCCTGGAAGATGGCTTCCTCCTCCTCGTCCATGGCCGCGATGTCTTCCTCAGTCAGGTTCATCTTATTCATCTTGAAGTCATCGAGTTCCTTTTCCTTCTTATGATACAGGTCCATGGCCTCGTCCTGAAGACGGGCGATCACGGCTTCCTTATCATCGGCCTCGATTTCCTCCGGGGTCAGCCGGATGGGAGCCAGAGGAATCTTGCGGCGGAGGGACTCGTTCAGTTCGGACATGTTCCACTCGGAAAGAGGAGCTTCTCCTCCGATCATATCCACATCGTCAGCCACCACATCTTTGATCATCTTATAGATGACATCCCGCATGCTCTCGCCGTCCAGAACCCGGCGGCGCTCAGCGTAGATTACCTCTCGCTGGTCATTGTTAACCTGGTCGTAATCCAGGAGGTTGCGGCGGATGCCGAAGTTGTTGTTCTCTATCTTTTTCTGGGCTTTCTCGATCTGACGGGTGATGGTCTTATGATGGATCTCCTCCCCTTCCGGAATCTTGAGGGCCTTGTAGACGGCCATCATCCTCTCAGATCCGAAGAGCCTCATGAGGTTGTCCTCCAGGGAGAGGAAGAACTTGGACTCACCCGGATCTCCCTGACGGCCGGACCGGCCTCGCAGCTGATTGTCGATACGACGGCTCTCATGGCGCTCGGTGCCGATGATCTTGAGGCCGCCCACTTCAGCGACTCCCTCTTCCAGCTTGATATCGGTACCACGACCTGCCATGTTGGTGGCGATGGTCACGGCCCCGCGCTCGCCTGCATGGGAAACAATCTCCGCCTCTATATCATGATATTTGGCATTCAATACATTATGCTTGATCCCTTCCTTGGTCAGCATGCGGCTGATCAGTTCGGAATCATCGATGTTGATGGTACCTACCAGGCAGGGCTGACCCTTGGCGTGAGACTTCTTGATCTCATTGATAACCGCCTTGTATTTTTCCTTCTTGGTCATGTATATGGAGTCGTCATGATCGATACGGATCATGGGCATGTTGGTGGGGATCTCTACAACGTCCATGCCGTAGATGTCCATGAACTCCTTGTCCTCTGTCATGGCGGTACCGGTCATGCCGGCTTTCTTCTCATATTTATTAAAGAAGTTCTGGAAGGTGATGGTAGCCAGGGTTCGGGATTCCCTCTTTACCTTGACGCCTTCTTTGGCCTCAATGGCCTGATGGAGGCCGTCCGAATAACGCCTGCCGGGCATGATACGGCCGGTAAACTCATCGACGATCAGAACTTCATCATCCTTTACGACGTAATCCTGGTCCCGGAACATGAGATTGTGGGCCCGGAGGGCCAGGATGATATTGTGCTGGATCTCCAGATTGTCAGCGTCTGCCAGGTTGGAAATACGGAAGAAGTCCTCCACCTTCTTGACGCCTTCGGCTGTCAGCATTACCTGCTTTTCTTTTTCATTAACAAGGAAATCGCCGTCTTCTTCGATATCCACACCCATGATGGCATCCATCTTGGACAGTTCTCCGTCAGAAGAGCCTCTCTTCATCTGGCGTGCCAGGATATCGCAGGCCCGGTAAAGGTCCGTGGACTTGCCGCTCTGGCCGGATATGATCAGAGGGGTTCTGGCTTCATCAATAAGAACCGAGTCCACCTCATCCACGATAGCATAGTAGAGGCCCCGCTGAACCAGATCTTTCTTGTAGATGACCATGTTGTCTCTCAGATAATCGAAACCGAGTTCATTGTTGGTAATGTAAGTGATGTCACAGTTGTAGGCTGCCTGCCTCTCCGCATTATCATAGCTGTTGAGGATCACGCCCACGGTAAGGCCCAGGAATTCATGGACCTTGCCCATCCATTCCGCGTCACGCTGGGCCAGATAGTCATTGACCGTCACGATGTGGACGCCCCGGCCTGTCAGGGCATTGAGATAGGCCGGCAGGGTGGACACCAGGGTCTTACCTTCACCGGTCTTCATCTCGGCGATTCTTCCCTGATGGAGAACAATACCGCCGATCAGCTGAACCCGGTAATGCTTCATGCCGATGGACCGGACAGCTGCTTCCCGGACTACCGCAAAGGCCTCAACCAGAATATCATCAAGGGTCTCCCCGGCTGCCAGACGGTCCTTGAACTCCTGGGTCTTGGCCCGGAGCTCCTCATCGGACAATTTCTGCATAGACTCATCCAGGGCTTCAATTGCGTCTACATATTTGATGATACGTTTGATCTCCCTTTCACTTTTGGAGCCAAACAGTGCATTTACTATTCCCATAGGTCCTCCTATATATAATTATGAGATTGATTACTCTAAAAATGGTATTATAACATTTCCGCTAAGTCATTTCAAGAAAAAGAGGGGCGCCCGAAGATTCCTTGCTTTCACAACGAAAAACCCTGCGGCAAGCCGCAGGGTTATAATCTTCAGATCTTATATCTTCTTCATTATAATACTTCCGAATGATAATAATTCCGAATTCCGATTAGAATTCCGGCTCGATCAGGCCATAGGTGCCGCCTTTTCTTCGGTAAACCACGTTCACTTCGAAGGTCTCGGCATTGCGGAAGACAAAGAAGCTATGTCCCAGAAGCTCCATCTGTACGCAGGCTTCCTCTGCATCCATGGGTTTGATCGCGAACCTCTTGCTCCGGGTGATCTTCACGGTCTCGTTGCTGTCCACATCTTCTTCCAGGAAATCCTCATTGAAGGTTCCGACTCCCTTTCCATGACTGGAAATCTTGGTTTTATATTTGCGGACCATACGCTCCAATACATCGACAACCTGGTCAATAGAAGCATACATGTCCTTAGTGGTCTGCTCCGCCCGGAGAATATTTCTCTTCATGGGAATGGTTGCCTCGACGGTCTCTTCTTCTCTCTGGATACTTAATGTGACCTGAACCTCGGTTTCCGGCGTAAAGAACTTGTCCAGCTTGCCGAACTTGTCATACACAGCCTGCTTAAGACTCTCCGTTACCTCAAGATTCTTACCGTAGATAATATATTTCATACGATCACACTCCTTCTCTCTTGATGTACTATAATTATAGCAAGTATCCTTCCCGATGGCAACAGGAAATGGGGAAATTGACAGACAATTCACATTGCTCTCTCACTTTCACTTTGGCCTCATTTTTTTAAGATTCTACAATTTCCTACAAAACAAATGTTTCGGATTGACGAATTTTCAGGGGAGGCTGGCGGCCCGATTTTTTTGTGGATAATGTGGATAACTTGGTGGATAACTGGATTGTTCACATATTTTCGCTTTTTTTCCGGTGGATAATTCTCAGGACTTATCCACCGGAAAATCATTCCATCTCTCTTTTATAAAGAAATACTGATAGGAAAATCAGCAAAATGCACAAATGCCAATCTTTTTCCAATTGTAACCTATTTGTAATATTCTGAAATCTATTTGTAATTGTTGTTGCTATTCCGATACCTGATGGCTGGCGGAGCCGTGAATAGCAGCCTGCTGCCGATCACTGATCAAAAGACCACGTGCCGTCATCGTTCTTGGTGCCTCCGATGGGATCGCTTCCGTCCGTCGGCACCAGGACATTGCGGCTGCTGCCTTCCTCATCATTATAGGTGTAATTATAATAGTCCTGACCTTCCAGGTTTTCCTTTCCCTGGTAGACAGGATTCTCCTGACCGGAATAATCTCTTGCCTTGGCATCCGCCTCATCCTGGTCGATCTCCCGGCCCGGATCCGATGTTGTCACATCAGGATTGCCCTGTAATTCTTCTTCCTTATCGCTTTCTGTTGACCTGTTCTCTATCTCCTTCAGGCCGCTGTCCCTATCTTCCGGTTGGGTCTCGATCCCGGATGCATCGGTATCATTCTCTTCCGGATCCGCCAGTTCCTCCTCCAGTTTATAATCCACTTCATCCTCGATATCGCAAATAGAATAGCCGAATAGGTCTTTTTCTTCCTCTCCTTCAAAGGATGAGGGAATCATATGGAAGCTTGCTTCATAAAGGACCGTCCGGTTTTGCGTGTCCCGCAGCTCTGCGTCCAGTTCATAGCCGTAATTATCTTCATCTTTAACACAGCCGATCACCACCGCCTCATAATTGGTCAGATCGGCCCTGGTAAAGCTATAGGGGTAGAGATCTTCATCATTCAACATCGCATATCCGTCCTCTTCCGACAGCTCCGGAGCTTCAATCTCCTGCATGCCATAGCTGTCAAAAAGGGCGTTGGCATAGCGGGAAAAGACCTCCTCGGATACCTTATAGCGGTCATCATCGGTCTTCTGTCCCTCTCCGTATTCTGTCTTCTCTTCGATGAGGGTGGTCAGTATGCTCATGGGCTCATAGAATGCATCGGCATTATCATCTTTTGCATTTTCCGGATAACCATAGTAGGGCAGGCGGTCCTTAGAGGCAGTAAGCAGGAGGGCCCAAACCGGATAGACCATAGTGGAGACCTCCTCCGGCAGCTCTACCTCAGCAGCCAGGGCAGGGGGCGGTCCGACCTCTGTCTTTGCTTCCGCTGTCCCCGAGCCGGAGCCGGTATCCTGGCCGGCCGCGGATTTGCCGCAGGCTGCTGACGACAGTAGCAGGACCACTGTCAGGAAAAGGGTCAAAATAGTTCTGCACTTGTTTTTTAATAAATGATTCATCATATCGCTCCTTTGTATGCCAAGACATGTTCCTTACTTCATACTCCCGCAATCCTACTCATATTCCATCGGATATCAGAGGCTCAGGCCCATCGGATCGAGAAACCTTTGCCATGAAAGAAATCTTCGGCTTCTTCCTTCGAAGCCTGGATAAGACCCTGCGCAAAGAAGGGCTTGCCGCCGCCCCGGCCGGAAAGCCTTCCGTTCATTTCCTTGACCAGGGGGCGGATGTCCCCCTCCCGGATGCCTGCGGCATACTGGAATCCCTCCTTGTCATGTTCTGAAAGGACGACGCAGATGCCCCTGATCTGGTCCAGGATTCCATCGGCACATTTTCTGACATCCACGGGATCCAGACCGGAAGTGAAGAGGCAGATATCTCTCTCCCCCTTACAGGAAGCGGCCAGCCGGGCCATCCCCTTCTTTTTTTCTTCCATCAGGGCTCCCTTTAATTCGTAATTCTCTTTTTGCAGCCGGTCCACAGCTTCAGCCGTCCCGTCAGCCTTAACGGACAGGGCCTTGCCGATTCTGCTGTTCTGGATAAAATGGGTGTCCAGCCAGGCCAGGGCCCTCTTGCCGGACAGCATCTCGATCCGGACTCCTTCCCGGAAATGATGGCAGGAAAGGATCTTCACCAGGCCGATCTCCCCCGTGCAGGTTACATGGAGGCCGCAGCAGGCACACAGGTCAGCCCCGGGAAAGGCCAGCAGGCGCACATCACCGCTTAGTTCTTTTTTGCTTCGGTAATCATAATGATCCAGTTCTTCCGGCCCGGGATACAGAACCTCCACGGAATGGCAGCCTGCGATATAATCGTTGGCCCGGGCTTCGATTTCCCGGGCCTGATCCATGGTCATGGAACCGGACAAATCGATCGTAATGCAGTCCTCACCCATGTGGAAACCCACATTATCATAGCCGAAAGTCTCATGAATCAGGCCGCTTACGATATGCTCTCCCGAATGCTGCTGCATAAGATCAAAGCGCCGGTCCCAGTCAATCCGGCAAAGAACCCGGCTTCCCTCCGGAACTTCTTCCGAGGTAAAATGAACGATCTCTTCTTCTTCCTCCTGGACATCAAGAACAGGAACCTGTCTGCCGGAGACTTCCTTGTCTTCTTCCGGCCAGCCTCCCTCCGGTTCCCGGACAAAAAGGGCCCCCCGGTCTGCCGGCTGACCCCCTCCCTCCGGGTAAAATACGGTCCGGTCCAGGATCACCCGGCACCGGTCTCCTTCCTTCCTGCAGGAAAGAACCCGGGCCTCGCATTCTTTCAGGTAGACATCCTGATAATAAAGTCTTTCTGTATCCATATCTTTATACTCCCTTATGCAATCCGGCTTCTGCCGGATCTGCCTGTATACGAACAGGCAGCCCGCCCCTGCCGGGACCGGGCTGCCTGCCTGCTACATCCTTTTATCGAATCTATTTCCCTCCGGCAGAAATCACATAGAGGGTAAGATCTGTGATGGGGTTCTGGAACTGGAGGTTGGACTTGCTGTACTCTACATTTCCCTCCTTGTCCTGGTAGATCCCATAGCCATCATGCTCAAATACGGTGAAGTAGGTTCCGATCCCGAAGGTGTAGTCATAAGTCTGCTCTTTATCACTCTGGTAGCTGCTTACAACCGTGCAGGTTCTCATGGTCTTCAGCTTCTTGATCTTCTGATAGAAACGGGGGATCTTCAGCTCGGAGTCAAATTCCACCAGATAGCTGAAGAAGACCTCATCATCCACCGATTCCGATACGGAGGTAATCAGTCTTGAATCCGACTCGTAGGTAATCTTTTTCACGACCTCGGTCCCGGCCTCAAAGCCGTACTTGGTATTGTACTCATCGCCGCCCTGGACATTGTAGGTGAGCCGGATGGTCTTGAGATTCCCGCTGGAATTCTGGTCTCCCAGGGTATCGTCGGTATTAAGCTGGAAGACGTCCTCCTCCATAGGAGCCAGGCATTTCTTTTCATAATCGTCGCCGATCAAACCGTAATAATAAGAGAAATCTCCCTCATTTCGATAGAATTCCCCGTGGTCCACCACTTCCTTATAATCGGAAGCCGTTCCTTCCACCTTGTAATAACAATAATAATCTCCGCCCTCGCCGATGCTGATCTGTCTGGTAGCCGTATAATCCTCTCCCTCGGTCAGATGAGCATAGGAGCGGATTATCTTTACATTATCATGGTCTTTCATCAGGTTTTTCAGGGTGTTGGCCTCATTAATCTCCTCCAGGGACCTGGTTTCTTCATGCTTCCTGTGCATGAAAGTAAAGCAGACACCGGTGACAATGACCGCGGTCAGCAGCAGGCTGATCAGAAGAACCTTCCAGAACCATGGACGGTTGATGTCGCTTCCTGTCTGTCCTTCGATATCATATCCGCGGTATTTCCCTTTCCTTGATGATTTATCCTGTTTTGCCATATCTAACTCCTTCCTGAGTTCATCGGATTGCGATAAGGGAAGGCTGGTCCGCCTCCATCGGAATCGTCCGGGTGTCTGGCTGAGACTGGTCTTCTCCTGAATCCTTCTCTATCTTATATCAAGAGGAAGGCATTATGCAAGGTTTTCATGGACATTTTTCAAATCCCGGTAGTCCCTGCTGCTTTTTCTGTTGGCTTCCAGCTCCTCCTCGGTCAGGGGACGGACGGGTCTGGCAGGACGACCGAAGGCCAGCATGCCATCAGCGATCTCGGTCCCCTGGGTGACCAGACTTCCTGCACCGATAATGCAGTCTCGCCCGATCCGGGCTCCGTTCATGATGGTTGACCCCATCCCGATCAAAGTATTGTCTCCCACGGTGCAGCCGTGGACGATGGCACTGTGGCCTATGGTCACCCCTTCCCCGATGGTGCAGGGGAAGCCATGGTCGGCATGGATAACCACCTGGTCCTGGATATTGGTCTCAGCCCCTACTCTAACCCGGTCTTCGTCGCCCCGGATCACAGCGTTGTACCAGACGCCGCAGTCCCTGCCCAGGGTCACCCGGCCCACCACGCAGGCGCCGGGAGCAACCCAGACTCCCTCTCCCAGGGATGCTTTTCTAATATAATTCTTCATGGTCTTTTACTCCTATATGTAAGCATGGCTTTTGATAAATGTCACAGGTTACATGGCAAATCCGCCATTCAGGAAGTCATCGATGGTCAGCTGGTCCGTTTCCGGCAGACCCTTTAAGATCCCCAGCTCAACAAGCTTCTCCACATTGGTTTTGCTGACCTTGCTCCGGACCCGGAAATTATCCAGAGAAGAGAAGGGACCCTGAGCCGCTGCTTCCTCCACCTGCTCGCAGGCCTTATCGCCCAGGCCTTCCACGCTGACCAGACCGGGCATGATCTTGCCATCGATAATCTGGCAGTCCCGCGCTTTGACCTTGAAGATATCGATTGGCATGAATTCAAAGCCTCTGGCGTACATCTCAAGGGCAATCCTTCCATCCCGTATGGTATCCTGGTCCTTCTTGGTCTGCTTCTCCTTGGGCGCCGACTCCAGCTCATCCAGGACGGCTCTCAGCTTTTCCCGTCCCATGCACATGGTCTCATAGGAAAAGGCCGAAGCCCGGATGGAAAAATAAGCCGCATAATAGGCCAGGGGATGGTGAACCTTGAACCAGGCCACCCGCCATCCCATCATGACATAAGCAGCCGCATGGGCCTTGGGGAACATGTATTTGATCTTATTGCAGGACCAGATATACCAGTCCGGCACGTCATGGGCCAGCATTTCTTCCTCCCATTCCGGAATCAGCCCCTTGCCCTTTCTGACCTTTTCCATGATGGTAAAGGAAAGCTCCTTGTCCATGCCCATATTGATCAGATAGGTCATGATATCATCACGGCAGCATATGGCCGTAGAGATCTGGGCATCCCCGTTCTCAATCAGAGTCTGGGCATTGCCCAGCCATACATCCGTCCCGTGGGACAGGCCCGATATCCGGACCAGGTCCGAGAAACAGGTCGGCTTGGTATCCAGGAGCATCTGGATGACAAAGTCGGTTCCGAACTCCGGCACGCCCAGCGACCCGGTCTGGACCCCGTCGATATCCTCCGGCCGGATCCCCAGGATCTCCGTCCCGTGAAAGAGGCTCATGACATCCGGGTCATCCAGAGGAATATTGGTGGCCTTAAGGCCGGTCAGGTCTTCCAGGCGCCGTATCATGGTGGGATCATCATGGCCCAGAATATCCAGCTTCAGCAGGTTGTGATCGATGGAATGATATTCAAAATGTGTGGTGACTATGTCTGTATTGACGTCATTGGCCGGATGCTGGATGGCCGTGAAATCATAGATCTCGTATTCATGAGGAACCACGATAATTCCGCCCGGATGCTGACCGGTGGTTCTCTTGACGCCGGTACAGCCCTCGGCAATCCGCTCAATCTCACACCGCCTCTTGTGGATGCCCCGCTCTTCAAAGTATTTCATGACATAGCCGTAGGCCGTCTTCTCCGCCAGGGTGCCTATGGTGCCGGCCCGGAAGGCCTTGCCTTCCCCAAAGATAACCTCCACATACTTGTGGGCCTTGGCCTGGTACTCACCCGAAAAATTCAGATCGATATCCGGCTCCTTATTGCCCTTAAAGCCCAGGAAGGTCTCAAAGGGGATATCATGTCCCTCCTTGATCAGCTTCGTCCCGCATACCGGACAATCCCTGTCAGGCATATCGCAGCCGGACATGCCCTTCATCTGATAAGGATGGACATATTCCGAATCAAAATCCGTAAAATGACATTTGGGACAGATATAATGGGCTTTTAAAGGATTCACCTCCGTGATGCCCGACATCGTCGCTACAAAGGAAGAACCGACCGACCCCCGGGATCCAACCAGATAGCCATGGTCCACCGAATCCCAGACCAGCTTCTGGGCGATAATGTACATAACGGCAAATCCGTTGGAGATGATGGAGTTAAGCTCTCTCTCCAGGCGCTCCTCCACGATGGGCGGCAGGTCAGGTCCGTAAATCTCATGGGCCTTATCATAGCAAATGGTTCGAAGCGTTGTATCGGAGTTCTCAATCACCGGCGGGCACTTATCCGGATGAACCGGGGAGATCTTCTCGATCATGTCTGCGATCTTATTGCTGTTGGTGATAACCACTTCCCGGGCCAGGTCCTCGCCCAGATAGGAGAACTCCGCCAGCATCTCCTCCGTGGTTCTGAAATAAAGAGGTGCCTGTTTGTCGGCATCCTTGAAGCCCTTGCCGGCCATCAGGATCCTCCGGTAAAGCTCATCCTCGGGATTCATAAAATGAACGTCGCAGGTGGCCACCACCGGCTTGTCAAACTGCCGTCCCAGGTCAATGATCCGCCGGTTGTAGTCCTGAAGGTCCTCTATGGTCTCCGCCTCATAGCGGTCGCTTTCCAGCATGAAGGCATTATTTCCTATGGGCTGGATCTCCAGATAATCGTAGAAATTCACCAGGTCAGCCAGCTCCTGGTCGCTCCTGCCCCGGATCACCGCCTGGAAGACTTCTCCGGCTTCGCAGGCTGACCCCAGGATCAGACCCTCCCTGTATTTCTCAATCAGACTCTCCGGAATCCGGGGCCGTCGGTTGAAATAATCCAGGTGGGAGGCAGACACCAAACGGTTCAGATTGACCCGGCCCGTATTGTTCTTTACCAGGATGATCCCATGGTAAGTAGGCGCTTTCTTGATCAGGTCCGGCGAAACGGCCCCAAGGTCATTGAGCTCCTTAAGGGTATGGACTCCCTTTTTATCCAGCATATCGATAAAGCGCAGGAAAACTTCAGCCGTCACGCGGGCGTCATCCACGGCCCGGTGGTGGTGCTCCTGCTTGATCCCCAGGTGCTTGCAGACGGTATTCAGCTTGAACTTGCTCAGGTCCGTCAGAAGGAGCCGGGCCATCTGAACCGTATCCAGCACCGTAAAGGAAGTCTCCAGCCCCAGAGCCTGGGCCTTCTTCTCCACAAAACTGACATCGAAATCCGCATTGTGGGCCACCAGGGCGCATCCCTGACAGAAGTCCAGGAAGTTCGGAAGAACCTGGTCGATCTTGTCGGCCCCTTCCACCATCCGGTCATCTATGCTGGTTAGTTCCGTGATTCTCAGGGGGATAGGCCTCTCCGGATCCACAAAGCAGCTGAAATGGTCCACGATCTTTCCCTCATGGACCTTAACCGCCCCGATCTCGATGATGGCGTCCCTGGTCGGGGAAAAACCCGTGGTCTCCAGATCAAAGACTACATAATCATCTGCCAGAGTCTGGCCCCTGTCACCGGATACCAGCTTCTTGCGGTCATTGACAAAATACCCCTCCAGCCCATAGATAATCTTGAAGGGATCATCCTTGCTGATGCAGTGGGCGGCAATGGGGAAAGCCTGAAGAACACCATGGTCCGTAATCGCCATGGCCTTATGGCCCCAGGCCTTGGCCGTGGCGATCGCCTGTCCGATATCCACCACGCTGTCCATATCACTCATCACCGTGTGCAGGTGGAGCTCCACCCTCTTATCCAGGCTCTGGTCCATCCTCTTATGGGTAAAATCAGGGATGGGCTTAATCCCGGATATGGAGGAGAGGGTAAGATCCTGCTCATATCGGTCATGAATCGGTCTGGCCTTGATCCGGTAGAACTTTCCCTTCTGGAAGAGTTCCAGGAATTCCCCGGCTTCCTCCATCTTAAAATAAAGCTTGCCCCGGATGGTATCGGTAAAATCAGTGATAGAGAAGAGGATGATCATCTTATCGCCCCGGATCTCCCGGGTTTCAATCCCAAGGATCTTGCCGTGAACAACCACAGTACCGATCTCGTCGACAATCTCCTCCACCGGAACAATCTCTCCATCACAATCCCGTCCATAGATAAGATCCGGATCCCTGCTCTTCCTTCGGAAAGCCTGATTTCTGGCCCTCTCCTCAAAAAAGCTGGTCCCTCCGGAGCCGCCCCGGAAGCTTCTGCCTCCTCCGGCCGATCCACCGGACCCATTCGACCCTTTTGTTCCATTGGATCCGCTGGAAGAAGCCACAAGGTCAGCCCCTCCTTCTCCTGAATTGTCTCCACCACTGGCTATATCCCCCTCCGGAACCAGCTGTTCCATTACATGGTGGACCTCCTGCTTAAGCTTATGGTCTCTGGCCCTGTAAAAAGCCTTCTTCGCCTCGTCATTAAAGTCAAAGCCCACCTCAATCTCCAGGCCGAACCGGTCCCGGAACATAGAGATCAGATATTCCTTAAGCCTGCCGGCCTTATCTCTGGCGATAAAAGAATCCTCCAGGAGAAGCGTCATCACCTTACCCTCAAAGCCCCAATCGGCATTCTTAAGGATACTGTACTCCACCCGGCCCATCTCCCGGACCTCGGCCAGGATGCTCTCCCAGTAATCCCTGGTAATCCGGGTCAGATCGTAGCGGGAAGACAAGCGGTAGCTGTCCACAATCTCCACAAAGAGTCTGTTATTGCCAAAAAGGTCCTTCTTCAGATCCATGGCGATCTTATTCCACTGTTTCCGGCTGACAAGCTGTTCACTGCAGACATGGAGGGCCATCCTCCGCTTCTCCCGGGACAAGAGAACCCGGGTCACCACGGTATGATGAAATATATATTGATAGGAATCCGGAATCTGAAAATCCGGAAAAACCTCTGCAAGAGTCTGTCCTTTCACCATGAGTCCTCCTTTCGGTCATATGGGAGCCCCTTCTCCTTTGCGTCTTTTCTTCATTTTGACAAAAGAGAGAACCGTCCCTTCTTTCGTCTTTTCTTCATTTTGACAAAAGAGAGACCATCGTCCCCATTTCGTATCTTATGGTATCTTAAAAGAGGCTGCCAAAAGGATCGGCAGCCTCATTGCTTATATTATCTTCTAATCCAGAAGGAAATCCTTAAGCTTCCGGCTCCGGCTGGGATGGCGGAGCTTCCTCAAAGCTTTGGCTTCAATCTGGCGGATACGTTCTCTGGTTACGTCAAATTCTCTTCCTACTTCTTCAAGAGTTCTGGTCTTACCGTCGTCCAGCCCGAAGCGGAGGCGGATAACCTTTCTCTCACGGTCGGTCAGGGAATCCATGGCCGTATCCAGCTCTTCCTTGAGCATGGAGAAGGATGCGGAGTCCATGGGAGATAATGAAGATTCATCCTTGATGAAATCCCCCAGTTGGCTGTCTTCTTCCTCGCCGATGGGTGAGTCCAGGGAAACCGGGTCTCTGGATGTCTTCAGGATCTCATCGATCTTGGAAACGGACATGCCCATCCGCTCCGCGATCTCTTCATTGGTAGGTTCTCTGCCCAGCTCCTGAAGGAGCATTCTGGAAGTTCGAAGGGTCTTGTTGATCGTCTCTACCATGTGAACCGGCACACGGATGGTCTTGGCAGTATCTGCAATCCCCCGGGTGATGGCCTGACGGATCCACCAGGTGGAATAAGTACTGAATTTATTACCCTTCTTATAGTCAAACTTTTCAACGGCTTTCATCAGACCGATATTGCCCTCCTGGATCAGGTCCAGGAAAGACATGCCCCTGCCTACGTACTTTTTGGCAATGCTGACAACCAGTCTCAGATTGGCTTCAATCAACTGCTGGCGGGCCTGTTCGTCTCCCTTCTCGATACGCTGGGCCAGGAAGACCTCTTCCTCCACCGTAAGGAGCGGGATGTTGCCGATCTCTTTCAGATACATTCTGACGGGATCCTCCAGACTGACACCTTCAAGGATGTCCGTGTCATCAATAACCTTGACTTCCTCATCCTCGTCATCCAGGAAACTATCGTCGGCATCCTCGTCGCTGGTATTGAGGACGTCCACTCCCTGCTTCTCAAAATAATCAAGTATCCACTCAAACTTCTCGGCGGATAGCTCTGAGTTAGCAAAGGCGTCATTGATGTCCTTGTACTCCAGGTAGTTCTTATTATCATGGGCCTGCTTCAAAAGCCTTTCCATGATGTGGGTGAACTCGATACGGGATTGATCCAGGTTTCCATATTCGGCATCAGCCTGTCCTTCAGCTCCTGAGGCTTTTGCCTCCTGATCGTCCTCATTCAAGGGAGCCTTATTTTCCATCTTCTCAGCCTGCGGTGTCTGGTCCATACTGTCCTCCTCCTTCTCGTATCTATCGAAAAACAGCGTTATCTTACAATATTAACAGGGTTCGCAAGCTGTGTCAATATTTTTTAATCTTGTAGCTTTCACTTTTGTATCCCCGTCTTTTATATTCACAGTCATACCATCTTTTTATTCTTTTTTCTTTTCCATCCCTGCCGCTGCGTCCAGGGCTGCCCGGACCACCTTATCCATATCATAATACCGGTAGGTTCCCAACCTGCCGCCGAATATGACATGGTCTTCCCTGGCTGCCAGAGCCCGGTATCGGTCGGCCAGGGCTTCATTTTCAGGATCATTTACCGGATAGTAGGGCTCCATGCCCGGTTCCCATTCGGCAGAATACTCTCTGGAAATGACCGTATCCGGCTGTTTGCCGAATTCGAAATGCTTATGCTCGATAATCCGGGTGTAGGGCACTTCCTCATCGGTATAATTGACGACGGCATTACCCTGGTAATTCTCCATAGGAAGGATCTCCGTTTCAAACCGGACCGACCGGTAGCGGAGAACGCCGTAACGGTAATCATAGTAAGCATCAAGGGGGCCTGTGTAGACCGTGGTTTCTGCTATGTCCGGATACTCTTTCCTGAAGTCTGCGTAATCCGTATTCAAAAGAACATCGCAGCCTTCCAGCATCTTACCAACGATGGCCGTATATCCTCCTTTGGGAATTCCCTGCCAGGGATCCTTGAAATAATTGTTGTCATAGGTAAATCGAAGGGGGAGGCGGCGGATAATGAAAGCCGGCAGGTCCTTGCAGTCCCGGCCCCATTGTTTCCTTGTATAGCCCCGGATCAGCTTCTCATAGACGTCCCGCCCCACCAGAGACAGAGCCTGCTCCTCCAGATTGCGCGGCTCCTTGATTCCCGCCTCGGCGATCTGCCGATCAATAATACGACGGGCTTCCTCCGGCGTCCGGATCCCCCAGAGCTTACTGAAGGTGTTCATATTAAAGGGAAGATTGTAGAGCTCATCATGCCAGATGGCGATAGGGGAATTAATATAATGATTAAACTCCGCGAATCCCTGCATGTATTCCCAGACTTCCCGGTCGGAAGTGTGGAAAATGTGGGCTCCGTACTTATGAACCCGGATGCCTTTGACCTCTTCGGTATAAATATTGCCGGCGATATGGTCCCTCTTGTCAATTACCAGACAGGACAATCCCTTCTTGGTCATCTCACAGGCATATACTGCGCCAAAGAGCCCTGCCCCTACAATCAGATAATCATATCTTTTCATGAAGTCCTTATCCTTTCTTCCTTATCTTCCTTCCAAAACCGCTCCCCTTTAATCCATGAACGATTTATTTCTCATCTGTTATCCCGAGAATCCTGCAGACCTCGGAGCACATATCCTCTTTGCGGCAGACCACATCATGAAGAACCGGGGCCGACCGGATGTCTTCGATAGCCTGGGGAATTGCCACGCCGGAGATCCGGGCCAGCTCATCCACCAGCTCAAAATCATCCTTCCTGTCATAGGCAGGATCGATGGCATTCATGACGCTGCGGGTGAACTTGTAGGGGCTGGCCGTGGAAGCAATCACCGTC
>CAMOVS010000003.1 GCA_946627575.1 uncultured Lachnospiraceae bacterium | reverse complement strand
GCTCCATACCCACATAAGTGATGCGCAAGGTGCTCTTGCCGGCAGGAACTGTCATAAGGCGGTATACAATGCTATACGCCTGCTCCGTCTGAAGCCGGTCTATCTCTGGCCACCCATGGATCCTGAGTATGGCATTGCCGGGAGCCTGGATCCGGAAGAAGTGAGGAGGCAGATGGCTTCCTTTTCTGACATCCGGGCCGTGATTCTGACATCTCCCACTTATGAGGGCATTGTTTCTGATGTCCGGGGCATCCGGGATGTTATGGATGAGATGGGAGGGCAGGCTGTCCCACTGATTGTCGATGAAGCCCACGGGGCACATTTTCATTTTCATCGATATTTTCCTGAAAGTGCTGTAAGCCGGGGGGCAGACCTGGTTATTCAGAGCACCCATAAGACTTTGCCGGCCATGACCCAGACGGCTCTTCTCCACCTCTGCTCCGACAGGGTATCAGCCGGGGCGGTTGAGGACAGGCTTTCTGTTTTTCAGACTTCAAGCCCTTCATATATATTGATGGCCTCTGCTGAGTACGGAGTCCTTTATATGAGGGATCATCCTGAGGAAGTGAAGCGTTACGTCAGGAAGCTGGAAGATTTCCGGGAGCGATGCCGACGGCTCTGTGCCATCAGGCTTATTGAAAATGATCATGGTCTTTTCTTCGGGATGGATCCGGGCAAGCTGGTATTCTTTGCCAGGGGGAGGGGGAAAGATCTTTTCAAAAGGCTGAGGGAAGATTATTCTATTGAGCCGGAGATGGCTATGCGTTCTCACCTGGTTTGCATGACTTCGGTTATGGATGAAGTGGAGGATTATGAGAGATTATGGAGGGCGGTTTCTGAGATCGACAGTATTTATGACCGGGAAGACCGGATGAGGCATGGTGCAGGTTATTGGGAAAAGGATCCGGATACAGCAGGGGGAATAGAAGCAGCTAAGTATAAAAAAGCGGGTCAGATTTGTCGGGTGCCGGAATGCGCCCTGTACTCCTGGGAATGTCTGGACCTGCCGGTGGAGAAGGTTTCTTTAGACCGGGCGGAAGGAAGAATTGCTGCCCGGGATATTATGGTTTATCCTCCCGGAATTCCCCACATCGCCGCAGGCGAGCGCTTTGATAAAGAAATAGTGGAAAATATCTCTTATTTTTTATATAATGGATACCATGTTGCGGGGGTTGAGTCTGATCCCGCCCAGGCGGCACAGGTCTTCTGTATCAGAGACTGACCGGGCTAATGATTCAATCGGATTCGTCTCGGATCCGTTGAATCCGGTTGCGTCCGTGCAGGAGAAAGAGCATCGCAGGGAATCGGGCATCCGGAAGGTTTTGCCGACCTGAAACTATCATTTACAGAGGAGAATGGTTTATGAACCGGGAAGATATAGAACATGGTATAAGGGCAGATCGGGGCCTGTTTATCGTAATGGAAGGGCCGGACGGATCCGGGAAAAGCACACAGATCGAACTGCTTTCAGAATATCTGTCCGGACTCGGGAAGTCCTGTCTTATAACCCGGGAGCCCGGGGGAACTGAGATCGGAGAACAGATAAGGCAGGTGATCCTGAACCCGGATAACAAGGCTATGTCTGAGGTGACTGAGATGCTGCTCTACGCGGCGGCCAGAGCCCAGCTTATGAAGGAGAAGATTATTCCGGCTCTCGAGTCCGGCCATGTGGTTCTGAGTGACCGCTTCCTGGATTCCTCCCTTGTCTATCAGGGGATTGCCCGGGGGCTTGGGATTGATACGGTTCGGTCGGTCAATGGCCTGGGAATCGGTGAGTACAGTCCGGATCTGGTCTTTTTTCTGGATCTTCCGGAGGAGGAAGGAATACGCAGAAAGAAGGGGCAGAAGCAGCTGGATCGGATGGAGCAGGAGAGCCTGGACTTTCATCATATGGTTGCGGAAGGTTACCGGCAGATTCTGCAGGACAGGTCTGATGTCGTCCGAATCGATGCCGCCGCTTCCGTGGAGGAGATACAGCAGCAGATCAGAGACTGCATAGAGAAAAGTCTTGGGGAAGGATAAAGGATACGGAGGAGTCTTTTGAGCAATCTGGACAAGGTTCTTGGCAACCGGCGGATCAAGGATTATATTACAAGGGCGGTCCGATTGAATCGGATCTCGCATTCTTATATGATTGAAGGAGAGAAGGGCAGCGGGAAGAAAATGCTGGCAGAATGCTTCTCCCGGATTCTGCAATGCGAGGGAGAGGGAGAGCTGGATTGCGGCGTGTGCACATCCTGCCGTCAGGTGGACCATGGCAATCATCCTGATGTCATTCATGTGGTTCACGAAAAGCCCAATACGATAACGGTCAATGATGTAAGGGAGCAGATCGTGAATACGGCAGACATTCTTCCTTACAAGGCCCCCTATAAGATCTATATCATCGATGAGGCCGAGAAAATGAATGATGAGGCTCAGAATGCTTTGCTCAAGACCATAGAAGAACCTCCATCCTACGTCATTATTTTTCTGCTGGTTACCAGCCGGGGCGCCATGCTGGAGACCATCCAGTCACGCTGTGTGCTTCTTCCGGCCGCACCTGTTGCCCGGGAAGACATCCTGACCTGTCTCAAGGACATATCGGGCCAGGGGAAAAGAGATCTGACGGATGACCAATTAAGCTTTGCCGCAGGATATGCCATGGGCAATGTGGGGAAGGCTCTGGAGGCCATTTCATCAGAAGATTTCGAAACACACAAAGAAGAGGCGCTTCAGATTCTCAGAAATGTACAGGAAGGGACGTCGGATCAGCTGGCGGCCTTTGCAAAGACCATTGTACAGGATAAAATGGATGCCGGCCTAATGCTGGATCTTTTTCTGGTCTGGTACCGGGACCTGCTTGTGTTAAAGGCAGGAGACCTGGACGACCGGATCATCTTCCGGGAGGAGGAAATCACATTGGAAGGCCAGGCACGCTGTCTTTCATTCAGGGCCTTGGACACTCTGTTAAGGGAAATAGCCAGGACCCGGGACAGGCTGAGAGCCAATGTCAACGCTGAAGCTGCCATATTATTGCTTCTTATTAGGATGCATCAGGAATATACTATCTAAAGAACGGACAAGCCGGGGCCCATATGGAAGATGGAGGCGTCCCGGGATGAAATAGATCAGGAGGAGTACATGTTTAAGGTTATAGGAGTCCGCTTTCGGGACAACGGAAAGATCTATTATTTTTCGCCGGATACTTTAAAGATCGAAGTCGGCCAGCATGTAATCGTGGAGACGGCCAGAGGAGTGGAATACGGGACGGTTGTTCTTGGAGAAAGGGAAATCGAGGGATCCAGAGTTGTGAATTCCCTCAAGTCCGTTATCCGAATTGCCACTCAGGAGGATGATGAGCGCAATGCCCAGAATAAGCAGAAGAGCAAAGAGGCTTATGAGATCTGTAAGGAAAAGATTCGCAAGCACAATCTGAAAATGAAGCTGATCGATTGTGAGTATACTTTTGATAATAATAAAGTGCTCTTTTACTTCACGGCGGACGGCAGAATTGACTTCCGGGAGCTGGTAAAGGACCTGGCTTCCATCTTTAAAACCAGAATTGAGCTGCGTCAGATCGGAGTAAGAGATGAAACGAAAATAAAAGGGGGTATCGGAATCTGCGGAAGACCTCTTTGCTGCAACACGTATCTTTCCGAATTCATACCGGTGTCTATTAAGATGGCCAAGGAGCAGAATCTGTCTCTGAATCCTTCCAAGATATCCGGCATGTGCGGCCGCCTTATGTGCTGTCTGAAGAATGAGCAGGATACCTATGAGTATCTGAACAGTAAGCTCCCCCGGGTTGGAGAGGAAGTTAAGATCAAAGGAGGAGGACGGGGAACGGTTCAGGAGGTGAACGTTCTCCGCCAGAGAGTGAAATTGATCATAACCGATGATAAGGATGAAAAGAGCCTGGAGGAATACAGGATCGAAGATCTGGCCTTCCGGCCCCGGCGCAAAAAGGACAAGGGAAGAGGAGACAAGGACCAGAAAAAATCTTCCAATAATAGAGAAAAGAAAGAGGGATCACCCGAATAGCTATGGCTGACCGAGACTATCTCCAATATGACAATGAGCGGATCGATGATCTGCAGATCAAGGGCCGCCGGATTATCCAGAAGACGGACGGCTTCTGCTTTGGTATGGATGCAGTATTGCTGTCTGATTATGCCAGGGTTAAGGCCGGAAGCCGGGTGGTGGATCTCTGCAGCGGGACGGGGATTGTCCCCATTCTTCTCGAAGCAAAGTACCCGGTCGGCCATGTGGAAGGGCTGGAGTATTTCCCTGAGTATGTGGAGATGGCCGGCCGAAGTATCCGTATGAACAGGCAGGAAGACAAGGTATCCATGCGGGAGGGAGATGTCAAGGAAGCCCGAAGACTTTTTGCGGCAGACTCCGCGGATTATGTGACCTGCAATCCCCCCTACATGACAGAAAACCACGGGCTTATTAATCCTGATTTTCAAAAGGCCGCGGCCAGACACGAGCTCTTGTGCAGCTTTGGGGATGTAGCGGATGCTGCCCGCTGGATTCTCCGTCAGGGGGGGCATTTTATACTGGTTCACCGGCCCTTCCGTCTGGCAGAAATCATTTATGAACTGAAACAGCGTAAGCTGGAACCCAAGAGGATGAGGCTGGTTTACCCCTATGTCGACAAAGAGCCTAATATGGTGCTTTTGGACTGTGTCAACGGCGGCCGGCAGAGGATGACCGTGGATCCCCCTTTGATCGTATATAATAAAGACGGGTCCTATACCCCCGACATCCTTAAGATCTATCATCTTGACGGGGATAATAATACAACGTGAATGCATAAAAGAATCGGATGAAGTATCCGGTTCTTTTTCTTTATTTGTTCCCATTATTGATCGCTGATAGTACAAACGGATGAATCATTTTTTTCATATAATTGAAATGGACTAGTATCGCTTGCGCGAGGAGTGTCTCATAATGATAATCCCAAATAGGCGTGAGCTTACATTTATAAAAGGAGGAGAGCAGATGTTTGAATGTGCCTTTATCTATGTAGCACCAGGCCTGAATCCTGCTGAGCAGAGGGCAGTGATTCCTTCTTCTGATATTAATATGAATGTTGTAGGCTGTGCCACCTATTCTGAAGCGGTGGAGGTTGCCAAGGAGATGGTTGCCAAGGGATGTACGGCCCTTGAGCTTTGTGCCGGATTTGGCAATGAAGGGATCGCTATGATCAAGAGGGCGGTTGGCCCGGACATTGCTGTTGGCGCAATCAAGTTTGATTTCCATCCGGCATTCGGATTCCGGAGCGGAGATGAACTGTTTGATGATACTAAGGAGACAGGGTGTTGCTGTGAAGAACCTACAGCCTGTGAAAGCTGCAGTATGGAGTACTTTTGCAGCAGAGACGGGGAAAAGGACGCTCCCCTGTTGAACCCGGACGGGAAAAAGACCGGCAGCGGAGAGAAGATTAATCTGAAGGAGTGGATGAGAAGCATCCGATAGGAGAGGTGTTTGCTATGCTTGATCTGCTGATTATCGGCAGCGGACCTGCGGGATTGAGTGCTGCGGTCTACGCCATAAGAAGCAATCTGAATATTATGGTTGCGGAGAAGGATTTCCTGGGGACCGGCCAGATCATGAACAGCATCCAGGTGGATAATTACCTGGGATACTGGGGGATTACCGGCATGGATCTGGGAGAACGGTTCCGTCTGCATGCAGAAGAATTCCGGGTGCCCTTCTACACCGGGCAGGCTGTCTCCATCCACAAGGAAGGAGAGGTCTTCCGAACCGGATTTGATAATGGGGAGATTCTGGAGTCCAGATCTGTCATCTACGCAGCGGGAACCAGGGAACGGCACCTGACGATGACCGGAGCCGAACGTTATCGAGGGAGAGGGATTTATTCCTGTGTGCTTTGTGACGGACCCGCCTGCCGTAATAAGGCTGTTGCCGTTATCGGTGGCGGCAACACGGCGGTGGATGCGGCTCGTTATATGTCAGATATCGCTTCTCAGGTCTATCTGATTACCATCGAAGATCATTTCAGGGCGAATCCCTCGACGATTCGAAAGCTGGAAGAGAACCCCAGAGTTGAGATGATCTGCGGGGCGACCGCCGTTTATGCCGGCGGGGAAGATTCGGAGCGCCTGGGCTATATCGTGCTTAGCAATGGCAGAAAGCTCAGGGTTGAAGGAGTCTTTGAATCCATCGGATTGGTGCCTTGTACGGAGATGGTTGCGGATTTGGTAAAAAGAGACCCGGCAGGCTACATTATCGCCGGTGAAGACTGCATGACCAGCCTGGAAGGCTTCTATGCAGCAGGGGATATCCGTACCAAGCGGCTCAGACAGGTTGCCACCGCGGTGGCAGATGGGTCTAATGCAGCTATGTCGGCCTATGAATACTTGAATGCATGATCATGTCAGATGCTTGCAGATCGTTTGTGGTCGAGAACAATTATAATAATCGGAAGCCAGGGTTAGCAGGAAGACAGCCTTATATGAAAAGCTGATTCTGCAGTGGTCTAAGAGGGGTATCAGGAAAATGAGTTTGAAAGTAGTATTTATAAATGGAAGTCCCCATCCTAAGGGGTCCACATGGAGGTCCATGGTAGAGGTGTCCAAGGTCCTTCATGAGGAAGGAATCATTGTGGAATGGATACACGTGGGTGTTCAGCCGGTGAGGGGCTGTATGGGGTGCAATGCCTGTAAAAACGGAGGGCTTGGCCGCTGCAAATATGGGGATGACGTTGTGAATGTGGCCATTGCCAGGATGGAACAGGCAGATGGCCTGGTTATCGGGTCGCCCGTTCATTATGCGGGAGCCAGCGGAGCGATCACATCCTTCCTGGACCGGATGTTCTATGCGGCTAAGAGCAAGGAGACCTTCTACGGTAAGCCCGGTGCAGCTATTGTCTGCTGCAGGAGAGGGGGATCTACGGCAGCTCTGGAGCAGCTGAACAAGTATTTTACCATATCTAATATGCCTATCGTATCTTCCTATTACTGGAATATGGTACATGGCAACAGCCCGGAAGAAGTTGTCCAGGACGAAGAGGGTATGTTTGTCATGCGTCAGCTGGGCAGAAACATGGCCTGGATGCTCAAGTCATTGCAGGCAGCGAAAGAGCAGGGGATTCACTTCCCCTACGTAGAAGAAGAAACAAGGATGAACTTTATACGATAACGACTGGAAATAAGAGATGGCGGGCTGGGGATTTTTTAAGGGAAGCAAAGACAATTGGTTTTCCCATGAGATATACAATTGGATAGATGCCATGGAGTATCCGGCGTCCGGATGCCTGGACAGGCTCTGTGTCCCCTCGGTTATCCGCAGGGCTCTGGAGCCCTGGCCCGATCTTTTTCTGGAGGAGATTCGCTTTGTTCCGGAAGGAAGCTGGAAGGAGAAGGGTAAGCCTATTCTTGATAACGTACCCGCATTTTATTTTGTCAGGATTAAGGAATTTCTATCCGGAGTCCATATTGCGGATATGAGAGTCTTCCTTCCCGTTCATTGGAACCGGCGCTTTATGGGGATCGCCGGGGCCGGGACCAATATGGAGACAGACTGGGACAAGGAGCAGACCACCAATCTGACATCCTGGCCCATGGCGGTGAGAAATGGTTTTGCCTGCGTGGTTTCTGATGGAGCCACGGGTATGTTTGTGGATAACCGCTGGGGATTTAAGGATGGTGACCTGGACTGGCAGATGATTCGGAACTGGGCCTTCCAAGGAACCCATAACATGACGGTGTCCGCCAAGGCTGTGGTGGAGGCCTGTTACGGAGAGAAGATCTATAAGAGTTACATGCATGGGACATCGGGCGGAGGGAGACAGATCATCCTGGAGGCAGAGCAGTATCCTGAGGATTACGATGGCCTCTGGGCGGACGGCCCCCTTTGTGATTTCTATAATCTTATGTTTTCGTGCCTGTGGGCCGCCCTGGTCTACAACAATGAACCTCACAGAGTCAGCATGGACAAGTATCAGACTGCTCATTTTCTGGCCAGGGAGAGCCGGGACCTGCATGGCCGGCCGTACGATCCGGATGATCCTTGCTGGAAGGCCTTTTTGGACAGGCTTCCAGGCACAGCAACCGGAGCCGGACCAATCAGCAGGGAAGATCGGACGGTCATGATGAAGATCTGGAATGGGCCGGTACTGTCGGATGGGAGCCGGGTGACCTACGGTTTTGGCCCCGAGATTATTCAGTGGCCGGTTGGACCCAGACCCTTTGGATATCTGAAGATCCATGATGACGGAACCATTACCAATATTCCCTTTGCCGTCCAGTTCCTGCGCTGGCTGATTCGGGATCCTGATTGGGACTTTTCCCGCTGCAGCTATGAGGAGTTTGAGCGGATCTACCTGGATCACAAAGAAGAGTTCCGTGATTTTTCCTTTTACGGTGCAGACCTTAGGCGCTTTGCCGCCAGGGGAGGCAAGATGATTATCACCCACGGAACCGGGGACCATGTGGCACCCAACCAGCTGACCCTGGACTACTACAGGAAAGCAAAGGCCTTCTTCGCTTCCGAAGAAGAACTCAGAGACAGTCTTAGAGTCTTTTTCCCGGAGTACGGCGGTCATGCCCTCTATGATTGGGACGGCCCTAATGTGACCAATGCATCAGGCTTTCTTGCTATGATGAACTGGGTAGAAAAGGGCCTTGCACCGGAGAAGCTGCGGACCATCAATTATGATTTTAACCAGGACCGGTTGATAAGAGAATCTTCCGTTACAGCTTATCGGGAAAAAGAATAACATGGTATGAGGATCTTATAATCCTGATATTATACAAACGAAGATTATCGCCTCCGGATAAAGTTTACAGGTATCCGGGGGCGTTTTAGATGTCAGTACAAAACTCTTGCGGAAGGAGTTGATTATATGAAGAATGTAAATAACAGCTGTGAGCTGGTTTATGCAGATCGACCGGAAGAAATTGGTATGTCCTCGGACTATCTGGCCTATATCGATGAAGCGATGGAGCGGTCCATCCGGGAGAAAATGATGAAGGGCATGGTCACCCTGGTAGCCCGCCATGGGATAATCGTTCAGCATAAAGCTTACGGGGAAGCCCGGGAGGGGGTTCTTATGAAGAAAGATGCCATCTTCCGTCTGGCCTCCATGTCTAAGACGATTGGAGCTGCTGCCCTGATGCAGCTTTACGATAAAGGGCTGGTGATGCCTTCGGATAAGCTATCAGATTATATTCCGGCCTTTCGAAAGTCTATGGTGGCGATTCCTATGGCCGGGGGTGAGGTTCGCTTGGTGCCGCCCAGGAGAGAGATCACCATTCACGATCTTCTGACTATGACCTCGGGGATCACAGCGATCAAGTCGTTGGAAGGTTATCATCCGGCTGCCCGTTATTGCGCTTCCTGCTATAAGCAGGCCGGGATCGTTGATACCATGCATGCCCTGGATTCCACGATAGGGCAGGTGACAGAGACCCTGGCCGGCCTTCCTCTGGCGGCTCATCCAGGGGAGCGCTGGGATTACACCAACCTGTCTTCCATAGTCCTTGGTCATATTGTGGAGATTGTCAGCGGGCAGGATCTTAAGAGCTATTTACAAGATCACATTTTTGATCCTCTTGGTATGGAGGAGACTGCCTTCTTCCCGGATCCGGTGAATTGGGACCGGATTCCTGCTGTCTATGCCTGTGAAAGCATGGAGAGACTGGACGGGCTTGACCTCCCGGGGACAGATGATACCCAGCTCCCCTTCGCGGACACCAGAACCTATTACAATATTGCCGCAGGCCTGACCGGAACCGCATCAGACTATTGGCGCTTTGCCCAGATGCTCTGCAATGAAGGATCCTTTGGCGGAAAGAAAATTCTGAGCCCTAATGCCGTTCGTCTCATGCATCATCCTCATACGGCGGGGAAGGGGATTCTTTCCAACGTGGCAGATCCCTGGATGGTCTCCCTGACAGAGGACCAGGGATCCGGGAACAGAAGTCAGCTGAACAGGGGAGTTTCTATTTACGGTCATCATTGGGGATATATGATGGATGTGGAGACGGATTATAATACCACTTTTAATTATATGGGAAAGGGGTCTTATGGCTGGCACGGCTATTGGGGGAGTGTATACAATGTATGGCCCGAAAAGGACATGGTGGCTATCTTTCTCTCTCAGGTTTCCCCGGTTGGCCTGTCCTGGAAGACCCAGGAAAGGTTCCTGAATATTACGGCCAATGCAATTCTGGATTAAATGAGAAGGATTTGTTTGGAATATTCCAATTATTCTTCATAAATGCTGATGCTTTATGTGCTGTCAGGTGGTATAATAACGAAAAAGACAGCCGGAGCTGTCTGTAATTCCAATCTAAAAGTATTATATAAGGGTATGATGATGGAGGTAAATGTTATGGGTAAGAATATTTTAATAATCACCGGTAGTCCCAGGGCCAATGGTAATTCCAACACACTGGCAGCCGCTTTTGCCGGCGGTGCTACAGCAGCGGGAAATACCGTAGAGGTTCTTGATGCTTGCGCTCTTAATATGGATGGCTGCCATGGAGATGCAAGCTGTCATCAGAGAGGCTGCTGCGGCCTGAAGGACGATGGCGTAAAGCTTCATGAGAAAATGTGCTGGGCGGATGTCCTTGTACTGGTGACACCCATATACTGGAAGAGTTTTACTTCCCAGATTAAGAAGGTCGTGGATCGTCTGTATCCATTTGCAGCTCCTAAGGGAAGAGCTCAATGTACCGTCAAGGAGACCTACCTGATTGCTACGGCCAACAATCCGGATCCGGCAGTATTCGGACCGATCAAAGAGGAATTTGATCTGGTGAATACTTTGCTGCAGTTTGAGTGCAAGGGACAGCTTCTTTGCGGAGGACTCGGAGGACCTGATGCCATTGATGAGCATCCTGAGTATGTGGAAGCTGCCGTCAGACTGGGCGTTGGCATAGGAGGAGCAAAAGCAGAGGCCTCTGCTCAGCAGTTTTCAAAGGAGCTGAATTATATTAATAAATTAAGATCGCGCGGGTTATAGAGCCGGTCTTTTATCCTTCCTGCCTGAATAAGAGAAACCCACATTAATTAATGAAAGCATTTGCCCGTGGCAGACAAGGTAGCACAGCATTAGAGGGAGGGCATATGAAAAAAAGAATACTTGCTGCATTATTGACCGGAGCGGTCCTTTGCCTTATGGCAGCCTGTTCCGGGGGATCCGGAGCGGAGAATACTTCTGCCGGCCTTGATCTGGCTGAGAGCAGTACCGGAGAAAAGGTTAATGAGGATTTCAGCAAAAATGTTAATACCAACCGGGCCAGCGCTTACGCCAAGAATGAGCTGAAGCTGCCGGTGGAAGGCATCGGAAGAGGAATATCTACAGGGGTTAAAGCGGACAAAAAGTATAAGATTGTTGTCATGACAAGGAACTCTACCAATCCCTACATGCTAGGTATGTGGGCAGGAGGACAGAAGGCAGGTAAAGACCTGGGCATCGAAGTACAGACACTGGCCCCCTCCTCCCAGGACTCCATCGAAGAGCAGGTATCCATCATGGAATCCCTTATGGGGCAGGGGGTGGATGGTTTTGTCATTCATCCATCCGACTCTAAAGGAATCCAGCCGGTTGTGAACACAGCCAATGAGAAGGGAATTCCTGTAGTCGCTATCGGTACTGCCCCGGAGACGGGTGCATTTATGCGTAGCGGCGTGGACTATTATGAGACCGGCTACCTGGTAGCTAAAGAGCTCTGCGAGGCAGCCGGAGGAAAAGGAAAGGCCATTATACTGGAAGGTCCCGCCGGCGTGCAGAACATGGAAGAGCGGAAGAAGGGCATCGAGGATGCCATCGCGGAATACCCGGACATGAAGATCGTTGCTTCCCAGACGGCTAATTGTAAGAGAACCGAGGGCATGTCTGTTATGGAGAACCTTCTTGAGAGGAAGGATGTTGCGGAAGGGCTTTCCGTAGTTGCTTGCTGCAATGATGAGATGGCCATCGGCGCCATACAGGCCCTGAAGCAGAAAAAGGTGGAAGGGGTCTTCGTAGGCGGTGAGGACGGATCCAAGGATGCAGCAGCAGCTGTAAAGGATGGGGATCTTTATGTGACCTACAACACCGATCCTTATGGATCCACTTACCTGGCGGTTGCCTATATTGTTCAGTATCTTAACAATGGTACCCTGCCTGAGGAATACTTTATTCCCTTCCCATCCGAGAGGCATCAGCCTTTGATTACCAAAGAAAATGTGCAGGAATACATCGATCAATATCGATGGTTCGAGTAATGGCAGAGAGAAAGAGGAAGAATAGTCCGGCAGTTAATCTGCCGGACTTTTTATGGTATAAGGACAGTCACAGATCAACGGAGATCACAAATATGAAACCCATACTGGAGATTCGAGATTTATCAAAATTATTTCCTGGTGTCAAGGCATTGGATCATATGAACTTTGACCTCTTTCCGGGAGAGGTTCATATCCTGGCCGGAGAAAATGGGGCAGGTAAAAGTACTCTTTGTAAATGCATACTTGGTTACCTGCAGCCTGACGAAGGGCAGATCTTTCTCGATGGGGAAGAGGTTTCATTTGCGTCTACAAGGCAAGCCCTGTCAAGAGGTATTGGAGCGGTCTACCAGGAGTTTACCCTGATTCCCTGGCTCAGTGCTGCGGAGAATATTTATTTTAACAGGGAGCCGGTTATTCCGGGAACAGGGATTATCCGTTCGAGAAAAATGAACCGGGATGCTGCCGGGATACTCCGGGAGATCGGCAGTGGAGATATGGATGTTACACAACCTGTCGGCAGGCTTGGTATTGCCGGTCAGCAAATTGTGGAGATTGCCAAAATGCTGTCAGCGGGTCCCCGCATTATGATTTTTGATGAGCCAACGGCAGCCCTGTCGGAAAGGGAAGTGGATGCCCTTTTTAAGAAAATATGTCAGCTGAAAGAGAAAGGCATAGGCATTATCTACATATCCCACAGGCTGCAGGAGTATTCCAGAATCGGAGACAGGATAACGGTTATGCGGGATGGATGCTTCATCAGTACCAATAAGATAGATGACCTGTCTGAAGAAAAGCTCATCTACCAGATGGTAGGCAGAGAAGCCGGATCCATCTATGTACGCAGAGAGCAGGCCCGTGAGAGCGAAGGACTCGGAGAAGAGGTTCTGCGGGTGGAAGGGCTGCGGGATCGAAAAGGGAAAGTTAGGGACGGTTCCCTTTTTGTCATGAAAGGAGAGATTGTAGGCCTTGCCGGTCTGGTAGGTTCAGGCAGAACAGAACTTGCAGAGCTTTTGGCGGGTATTAATCGCCCCTCTGCAGGCAGGCTTATTCTTCATGGTAAGGATGTAACCGGGAAAGGGTCCAGGGAAATGGTTCAGGAAGGGATAGGACTTCTTCCCGAAGATCGCAAAGTTCAGGGGCTGGCTCCCCGAGCCAGTGTTATGTGGAATATTACCGCGGCAAGTCTGGCCAGGCTTTTCCCTTCCAGAATGGTTAGACAGGAAAAAGAAAAAAAGACGGCCAGGGAGTATATCGGCAAGTTGGATATTGCCGTGCCCGGCCCTGAAACGGCGGCAGCTTCCCTTTCCGGCGGCAACCAGCAGAAAGTGGTTATGGCAAAATGGCTTTTGGCCAATACGGATTTTGTTATATTTGATGAGCCCACCCGAGGCATTGATGTAGGGGCCAAGATGGAGATCTACCGGCTCATGGATGACATGGCATCCAAAGGCAAGTCTATCCTGATGATTTCTTCCGAATTGCCGGAAATACTGGGTATGAGTGACAGGATTTACGTGATGAGAGAAGGGAGAATCGTTGCTCAGGTCCAAAAGGGTCAGGCCGATGAGGAGTCTCTGGGCAAGCTGATGATGGCCGATGATCCGGGGGCAGGGACCGGCACCGGCTCAGAGGAAAAAGAAGCGGTTAGTGAACCGTCTGCGGCTTTGCGGGAAAGAAGGAAAGCTTTGGCTGCCGGTCAGGCTGAGTGGAAGCGCCGGGGGAAAAGAATAGTGCAGACCATTCCTCCGGGCTTCTATATGATGCTGTCGATGATGCTTTTTTTCGGCTTCCTGGTGGATCATTATTATAGCATGGATAATCTGGGTATGATTTTCCGTCAGGCTGCCCCGCTTCTGGTGATCGCCTGCGGACAGACTGTGATTATCCTAACCCAGGGCACAGACCTGTCCCTGGGGTCCATTGTCAGCCTGACCTGTGTTCTTTGGATTGCCTTGCTGAACCTGGGAACACCTATGGCCGGGGCAGTGGCTGTTACTTTACTGGCGGCCCTTCTTTGCGGAGTCTTCAATGGGATATTGGCAGCCAAGGCAAAGATCCCGGTGTTTATAACAACGCTGGGAACCCAGAATATCTTTAAGTCTGCCGCTCTGCTGCTCTGCGGGAGCATGACCATATATTTTAATGATTCCATCTTCCGGAGGATCGCCAAGGAGGGAGTGCTGGGCCTTTCCTGGTCCGTCTGGATAGGCCTTGCGGTCTTTGCTGCTACCTGGTTTATCCTCAATAAAACCACCTTTGGAAAAAAGGTGAAGGGACTGGGGGGCAACCCGGAGGCTGTCATCTTATCCGGGGCCAGCAAGGATAAAAGTATGATGGGCGCCTTTGCCCTGGCCGGGATTCTAGCCGGGATCGGGGGACTGCTTATATGCTGCCGGATCGAATCGGGGAATCCTAATGCCGGAAATGGGCTTGAGTTTAGTGCCGTTGCCGCTGTGCTTCTGGGAGGAACATCCTTGAGAGAAGGGCGGGGCGGCGTAGGAGGAACGGTGTTCGGTGTTCTGATGATACAGATTCTGAAAAGCGGACTAATGCAGATGGGAGTATCGTCCATCTACCAGAATGCCATCATAGGGATAGTAGTTCTTGGAGCGATCATCATCGATGCCCTGTTCAGATATTATGAACAGGACCGGCTTTACGATGCAGGACGGGGAGGAGGCCGATCGGTATGACCAGCCTGATAATGGAAATAGTTAGCTTGGAGAATATGATTACGGTTCTTCGCCAGGCCAGTATTCTTCTGATGCTGAGTCTGGGCCTGACCGGAGTGGTTCTGACCGGCAATATTGACCTGTCGGTGGGGTCTTTCGCAGCTCTCTGCGGTTGTATCAGCGCTCAGCTTCTGGTGCTTGAGTATCCGGCAGGGCTGGCTGTTGGCGCAGCCCTTCTTACAGGAGCGGTCTTCGGTATAGTAAATGGACTCCTGGTAGGTGCGCTAAAACTGCCTTCCTTCATAGCGACCTACGGAACCAACATGGTGGCGTCAGGCATGGCGACCATTGTCATGAATGGAGGCGTCATCTATGGCCTGCCTCCTTATTTCACCAGGCTGGGAATCGGCCGCATAGGCATTGTACCGGTTCCGGTGATCCTGGCAGCGATAGCATCCGGCATCTTTTATTGGATTTTTCAAAAAACGGTATTTGGTCGGGAGCTGTATCTGATTGGGATGAACCCGGTCGCAGCCCGTTATTCCGGGTTGAAGACGGTGAGGACAATCATAGCCGCTTATATTCTTTGCGGTCTGACAGGAGCGATGGGCGGAATCATGATGACAGCCCGTCTTAATGCAGCAGATGCCGGGATGACGGAAGCCTACGGCCTGAGGATTGTAGCTGCCGTCGTCGTTGGAGGAAATTCCCTGCTGGGAGGAGAAGGAGGTGTCCTGAGAACGGTAGCCGGAGCCATCATCCTTACTCTGATTTCTAACATTATGAACATTATGGGAGTTCAGTCTGAGTGGCAGAACCTGGCGGTAGGCGTCATGATTCTGGCCATGGTAGGGCTGGATGTTCTGGTGAGAAGCCGGAGGACTTCCCGAACCGGGACCGGCAGGTCCGGCCGAGGACCAAAATCCGTGTCAGAATCTTAGAGTGCTTCCGGGCGGATACTTCTTCTCTGTGCGGGACGAAGACCTGGCTGGTTGGATATTTCCAAGAAAGATAATCGTATGCTATGAATTCAGTCGGAACCAGAATGGTAACATATTAAAAGATAAAAGGATCGCAAGGCAGCACAGATGCACGTATCAGCAGATGATTACGAGCAGGAGGCTGAGGCGGTTCCGATTGAACTGATGAGTTGATGGGAACAATAATAAGGGGGTCAGAGAAATGATCGGAGTATTATATTTCTATATGCCGGGGTGCCAGTATTGTAAGAGAGCAGATATTCTGATGCTGGAGCTTCAAAACAACAATGCTGAGTATAATAATGTTAGGATTCTTAAGGTGGACGAACAGGCTCGCCCCGATATCGCAGCTAAGTTCACCCATGACCGCGTGCCGGCATTTTTCCTGGGAGACAATAAGCTTTATGAAGCAGATCCGGGTGAGACCAGAGATCAGATGAAGGCTAATCTTGAGAAGGTCTTTAAGGCAGCCATCGAAGTAAACAAGGCTGTAGCAGATATGTTATAAGCGAAGATTCGGACTTTATCGAAGAGGATTCTCCCGACGGAAGTCAGGATTGATTCAGATCAAGTTATTAAAAAGCAGCAAGTAACCGCTGATTCGTGCGGATCTACCTGCTGCTTTTTTGTGATTAATGCTGAATATAGATGATGCCTGTTTGAAATGTGCTGCTAGTCGGATGAGCCGGCTTGTCTACAGGGGAATGAATTCTGCCTTCTGGTCGATCAGGTCGACACGGACCTTTCCTTTCTTTCCGTCAAGCTCTGCCGACGGAAGGATCTCAAAACGAACCTTTTCCAGCCGCTTCCCCGGGTCTTCTGCGGCGATCTCTTCAATATTAATCTGTTCCGATCCCATGGAAAGCTGCTTTTTGACGTTGATGACCATAAGACGATCATAACGTTCGCAGGCCTTCCTGGCCTTGTCCTGATTAGCCTTGTCGGCAAAATAAGATTCGGTCCACTTTTCCATATTTTCGATTTTTAACATGATGATCTCCTTGCTTCCTTCTTGTTGTTCTATTACCATCATACACCCAATTACCGACAAAGTGCATTTTTATCTGCGGCAAATAATTGTCGCAAACAACAAGTTCTTATAAGGGGCTTCATGGAATTCCATGAACCTGACAAAACGACGACGAACAAGAGATTACCTTTGGTTAAAATACAGAAAATAAGACAAGATTAGTCAGTTGATTATTGCAATTTAACGACACGGATATTCCCAAACTCCTCATTTGCTTTTGCTTATAATGCAAAGTGGATGAACACTCAGATAATGGTTGATTTATGGGTT
>CAMOVS010000002.1 GCA_946627575.1 uncultured Lachnospiraceae bacterium | reverse complement strand
TAGGCTCCCATGGACCGCATGAGGGCAATGGCGTCCGGATCCACACTCTGGTATCCGTCCAGAAGGCCTACTGCAATAGGGAAAAAGGTCGTGACAACCACCAGGGTAATCTTAGGGGCCATGCCAAAACCCATCCAGAGTACCAGGAGGGGGGCCAGGGCGATGGTCGGTATGGTCTGGGTGATGATCATAATCGGATACAGGGCTTTGCGCATGACGGGAATATAATCCATCAATGTGGCAATGACAAAAGCCAGTCCGATGCCGATCAGCAGGCCGTAAAAAGCTTCCGTAAGTGTTACCCGGCCATGCGTCAGGATGGTCTCCGCATCTGAGATCAGCACTTTGAGGACCTTGACGGGAGAGGGCAGCATATAGTCCGGGACAATGCCGGAAGTACTTACTGCCTGCCAGGCGAGCAGAAGGATGCAGAGAGCAATGACAGCCGGCAGCTTACTGGTGATGCTTTGTAACTTTCTTTTCAATACTAAGTACATCTCCTTCCGGCTTGTAGGCAATCTTAACATAAGTACTCATGGCCTCACAGCCGGCCTTAGCAGCCACATACTGGCAATTCTTTACGATCTCCATCAGTTCTTCATAATCACCTTCGATGGTCGTTTCAAAAGGCCCGACAGAACAGCTGAGGCCGGTGGACTTGATGTAGGCGATAACCTCGTCAACGATGCGGATGACTTCGTTGTCATCTGTGACAGTGGGAAGAACCTGGATTGCTACACTTGCATTCATAATGGATATCTCTCCTTCCTAATACATAAAGCAAATAAAAAGGCGTCCGCATGCCATGCAGACGCCATAAGATCATAAGATCACTTATACAACACTTCCTACGCTGGCATTATCCAAACAGGTTAAAGGGTCTAAGTCGGTACTTACTCTCAGCTTTCGCTCCCCTGGTTTGCCTTATTATATATGTCTTTTCACAATCTTGCAAGTCTTTTTTCTTCATGACATGGGCTGATACTGATATGGGCTTCTCAAGGATGCTCTATGCCAAGGGATGGGAAGCCTGGAGAAGCCGACAGCCTGCATTCTGATCTCAAACGAAACAAAAAGTCATATATATGCAATACAGATAAAAAATAAATAAAATGGAAAATAATAGTAGACAAATAATGGAAATTATGTTAGTGTATTTCCAGCGACAGAATGACTGCCTGATGAACTCGACAAGGACAAATGGAAGAGATCATGTGAGTGTATTTCCAATGACGGGAGGATGCATGATGAATCTGGGCGGAAAGTATAAGAAAGCAGGTGGGAGATGCGAGATATTCATACGATAGCTGTTGGTGAGAGCGGTGAGTACGGCCGCCGCCTGGTCCGGTATCTGGAAAGGCATGTTCCCCCTTCTGTCAGGATCTATCATTTTACCAGACAGGATGCCATGAAAGAAATGAAGGAGAGGGCAGATATCTATGTGATTGATCCCGCCTTTGCCGGATTGATTTCAGAGAAAGAAGGAGATGGAGAGGGCCATGACTCGACCGGAGGAAGAGCCTGTATATATCTGACAGATGAGGAAAGAGGGGAAAATTCATTTTCCAGAACGGATCCTCCGAAGATGCTGCTTGGCATGATGGGGCTAACGGAAGAAGGAGAAGATCATTGGGAAGGCGGAAGTTTGCGTCCCTGCAGGATCACGGTTTTATATTCTCCTGCCTATGAGGAGGATCTTATGACACTGGCCATGGCCCGGATGGAGGAAGGAGACCTGTATCTTGGCTTTGAAGACCTGGGACCGGGAAATGACAGCAGGGCCAATGTGGGAGATCTCTGCTATTACATTCATCTTCGTGACGAGGATGTCCTCGATATCATGGAAGAAATGTGTGACCGTTCTACCGGGATATTCAGACTGGATTCTCCGGACCTCTTTTTTTGTCTGAAGGAACTGACTTATGAGGAGTATCAATGGTTCTTTGACAGGCTGAGGGCCTCCAGACGTTTTGCCGGGGTATATGTAGGTGCTGGAAGCGGTTTTCTGGCGGATCCCCGGAGCTTCAACTTGTTTGACAGGGTTGTGCTGATTGATTCTCTGGAGCGAGGACGCCAGCATGCTGTATGTGCAAGACTCAGGAAAGCCCTTCGAAGTGAAACGATAGATTACCGGGGGGAGATCCAGAATTGCATCAGGGAAGAGATTCTGAAACCTTCCGACATCCACTTGAATTAAAGGAGCCGGCCTATGAGAGCAGAAAAAAGCAGGGAGGATATGCGCAGACAGGTTCTGGATCGCATCGGCATAAAGAATAATCTCAGTGACCGGGAGATCTTCCGGGAGATTGACCAGGTGCTCCTGCACAGGGGAAAAGACTGCTATGACAGACTTGAAGCGATGGGAGACCTCAGACAGGATCTCTTTGACGGTATTCGCCGCTTCGGGCGTATCGAGAAATATCTGAGAGATGACCGTGTAAGCGAGATCATGGTCACCGGACCGGAAAAAATATTTATAGAAAGGGATGGTGTCATCTCTCTTACCGGAGAGTCCTTCACGGATAAGGAAGAAGTCCGGCGACTTATTGACCGGATCCTGGCTCCTACCAACCGCACCGTCAATGAATCCCGGCCTATAGCAGACAGCCGCCTTCCGGACGGATCCAGGGTTCATATCGTCCTGCCGCCCATTGCGCTGGATGGTCCTGTTATTACCATAAGGAAATTCCTTAAAGGAGGCATGACTCTGGACAGGCTGGCCGCCTTTGAGGAATTCCCCCGGGAGCTGCTGCCGGTTCTGCGATGTCTGGTCCGGGGAAAATATTCTATATTGATATCCGGTGCTACCAACAGCGGCAAATCTTCCTTGCTCAATGCTCTTGGAGAATACATCGGCGGGAGCGAGCGTATTCTGACCATAGAAGACTCGGCTGAACTTCAGCTCTTTCATGTAGAGAATCTTGTGAGGCTTGAGACCCGCGACGCCAATTCGGAGGGGATGAATGAAGTGAGTATGAAGGATCTGATCAAAGCCAGCCTGCGCATGAGGCCAGACCGGATTATCGTTGGAGAAGTCAGGGGGGAGGAAGCTATGTCCATGCTTCAAGCCTTATCTACGGGGCATAGCGGATCTTTTAGCACCATTCATGCCAACTCCTGCCGGGATGCCTTAAGACGCCTGGAGACCATGGTCCTCATGGGAGTGGATATGCCCCTTCGTGCCATACAGGGATTAATCGCTTCTTCGATTGACATCCTTATCCATCTGGGGAGAGAAAGTGATGGGAGAAGAAGATTGATGGAAATGACCGAGCTTATGGGCTTCGATGACCATGATTACCTTATGAATCCCCTTTTTCACAGAGCTTGCATGAGCAGGGGTTCTGCTTCCCATGAAGATTCTGTTTCACATGAATGCCTTTCCGAAGAAGACGCCGACCTCCGTGGCCGGGGCAGCCTGTTGGCTCTTGGAGAATTGTCGGACAGGCATAAACTTTTAGCGGAGGGGATGCTGGATGATTATGAAGAAGCTATGGAGGCCTACCGAAGGATGGAAAATTACGGCAGCCACTCTGGCAGCTGCTGAGCCTGCTATCTTTTTACTGGCAGGCCTTTGTTACAGAGACCTTCGTTTTGCATTGCCCCTGCAGATACTCCTGCTGCCTGCTCATGTGGAATTCAGGCGCTGGATCAGGGCAAGAAGTAGAAAACAGTGCATCGAAGGCTTTCGGGAGATGCTCCGTTCTTTTATGACCTCGCTTCAGGCGGGGCTTTCCATGGAGAGTGCCTGCCGGATGGCCCGCAGGGATCTGGAGGAATGCTTTGGGCAGAGCCGGCATCCCATTCTTAGCCATATTGATGCCATCTGCCGCGGACTTGACCTCAATATGAGCATGGAAGAGCTTTTCAGCCGTTTTGCCGACCAGTCCGGCATTCAGGATATCCATGAGTTTGCAGCCGTCATGGAAACGGCCAGAAAGTCCGGGGGAGATCTGGTGGAGATCATAAGGAACAGTGCCGGCCACCTTCAGGCTAAGATGGAGACGACGGAAGAGATCCGGGCCTGCCTGAGCGGGATTCAGTTGGAGAAAAATATCATGCTGGCCATGCCGCTGATCATGCTGCTTTATCTGAATATGACCGGAGCAGCCTATACGGTGATCCTCTATGAAAGCCTTGCCGGCCGTATTCTTATGAGCCTGCTGCTTGCAGCTATGGTCGCATGTTATTACTGGACGGAGGCCATTCTTAAGAAGTGCAGTGTCCTGTAAGAAAAAAGGTGAGTTGAGGAAAAGGGGCGGTAAGGAAAGGGTGGAGTCAAGATGAAGAGATGGAGAGGGTGGAAAGCCTTTGCCGGCTACCGGGATCATATAGGGAAAATGATGGATGCAGGACTGGATCTGGAAGCCGGAACTGTCGGCGAAAGGAAGGACCAGTTTGTTTTTGGTCAAATCTGCCTTCTCGCTTTTGCACTCTTGCTGGGGCTGGCCATTCTGATTGGAAGCCTGATTATGGCTGCCGGGAAGCCTGGGGATATCCATCTTACAAGGAATTCCTTTGGGGAAGGGGACAGAGAGGTCCCCCTGATTCTGTCTCAGGACGGGAAGGATCAGGAGTATATGCTTCATATCGGGGAGCAGGAGATATCAGACAAGGAGAAGGATAGGATCCTGACTGCTTTTTTTGCCGATCTTGCTGCTGTCATGGCGGGAGATAATCCATCCTTAAATGATGTCAGTCTGGATCTGCGATTTCCGGCATCGATAAAAGGATATCCATTTTCCATCTCTTACCAGCCGGAAGATATCGATCTTGTCGGAACCGATGGCAGTCTGGGCCCTGATACAAGAGCATTGGCTCCCGGAGACAGTAGAAAAACGAGGATCGTCGTAAAGGTTGTTTATGAGGACCTGGCCAGGACCCACACCTATACCCTGCTTTTGAAGGCAAGAACAGCTCCGGAGCGTACCGGCCTGGAGAAGGTGCAGAATGAACTGGAAGCCAGAGAAGCGGACAGCCGGGAAAATGAGGACCTGGTTCTGCCTGCTTACCTGGAAGGAGCCAGGGTAAAGCTGGCTGACGGCGGATTTCCTTTTCCGGGCCTGGCCTTCCTTCTGCTGGTGACGATTGTGCTGATTGTTTTCCGGCACATCTCCCTTAAGGAGAAGGTCAGGTCAAGTCAGGAAGAGGCGGAGAGTGACTTTCCTCTGATCGTGCATCTATTTGCTCTTCTGATGGGGGCCGGTCTCTCCTTCTCGTCCTCTCTTGTCAGAATCAACCATTATTACAGATCAGGCAGACTTATGACCGGGCAGAGGAAGGCCTTTAACAGATTGGTCCTTCTGGAAGACAGGCTGAGAGATGGGGTCGGGGTCCAGGAGGCTTTAAAGAACTGGGCTTCCTCTTTTTCCTTTCCCGGTTACAGAAGACTGGCTCTCATCCTTAGCCAATGCCTGTCTAAAGGTCAGAGGGAGGCGGTGAGTATGATGGAGAAGGAGGAAGAGCAGGCCTTCAGGGAGACCATAGAAAGGGCCAGGTCCAGGGGCGAGCAAGCCAGGACCAGACTGCTTTTTCCCATGATTGTGCTGTTGGCGGCAACCATGATTCTTATTATGTTTCCTGCTATGGCAGCCTTTTACCAATAGGAAGAGAAAGGGGTATGAACCATGATGAATGCTATTGAGACACTTTATGAAAAACTCTGCGGCAGTCGCTTCTTTCATCCATTTCGCTCGGAAGAAGGAATGGGTGTTGTTGAGGTGATATTAATTATTGTTGTTTTGATCGGGTTGGTGACCATCTTTCAGACGAACATCAAGGGCGTGGTTGCTTCTATATTTGCAACCATTCAGCAGAATGCTTCAGCGATCCAGTGATTGTGAAAGGAGCAGGCGGGAGGCCGGGCAGATTACGGTTTTTCTTTCCCTGGCCTTTCTGCTGCTTATGTCCTCCTGCTTTGTCATGATAGAAGGAGTTAGGGAATATATGACAGGGGCTCTTGCCGAGGATGCTCTGGAAGGTGCTTCGTTGGACGTCCTTGCCAATTATGATAAGCCTTTATTTGAACGCTATCATATATTCTTCCTGGATCCCAGGGAAAAGGGGCAGATTCAACAGGATGCAGCCGATTATCTGAACCGCTATAATAAAAAATCTTCTTTTTTTGGCTGGACCTGCCGGTCTTTGAAGGTCACATTTCTTGATTCTCCGACGGATGGAGAAGGAAAGCTTTTCAAACATCAGATCAGAGAGTGGACCAAATACGGGGAGCTCAATGATGGGAGAAAGAGGAAGCCGGAGGGAAGCTGGAATGACCCGGAGGAAAAGCAGAAGATCGCGGACATGTTCGAGACATACGCTTCTATGGAGCACAAGATTTCTGAATACCGGGATGAACTTCTGAGTACGCCGGCATATGGATATATGGAAGAGTCTGCTTTGCCCGGGAAGGAGGATGGCGGGGGTCAGACAGGGGAAGGAGATGGACTCGTAGATGAGGAAGGAGAGGAAGAGATCTCAGAGGAAGCCATCCTGTGGAAGTCTATCAGGGAAGGGCTGGACTTATATGAGGATTCTGACCTCCTCTACTCTTGCCTTGCCTCCGCTATGTCCCTGTCCGGCCTGGAGACAGATCTGACGGATCTGCCTTCCCACGGGAAAAGAGGGGATGGCTTAGGAGGATCCATACCGGATCCGGCTTGTTCCTTACGGGAGCCGGCAGAATTTGCGGCATTGTTTCCTTCATCCGGAAAGGTCCGGGCCAACCATAAGCTTTTTCATGAGGAAGGCTACCTTCTTTCTTATGCAGGGCAGGTCTTTGACCATTTCCCTGCTAAGACAGGGAAAAAAGCATCGGATTCTCTGGGAAGAAAGGAGAAACAGTCCGGAGGCGGTTCTCTTTCGGATCAAAAAGCCCTGGCTTATGAGATGGAATATATGCTGGAAGGAAAGAAGTCCGATGTAAAGAATCTGAGAAGGGTGGTCCATCGTATTTTTTCCCAAAGATTTTTCTTGAATTATGATTATGCAAGAAATCATCCTGCCCTCTGGAACCGGGCGGACCGGATTGCCGGCCTGGCGGCAGGACAGGAAGGGATGCCGGACAATCCTGAAGCCGGACGGCTCCTTCTTACGGGAGCAGCGGCTTACGGACAGACCTTACTTGATCTTAAAAAGCTTCTTTCCGGAAAAAGGGTTGCCCTTCTTCCCGGAAAAGGGGGATGGCGGGTAACCTATGAGAGCCTTCCGGATATCCTTCGGAAAGGGCAAGAGAGCGATCAGGACTCCGGGGGGATCGGTTACTCAGATTATCTTTATTATTATCTGGCCCGGAAAGATATGGAAAAGATCCTGTGCTGGCGGATGATGGATGTCATGCAGCTCAATGTCAGACTATCAGAGGAAGGCTTCAGGATGAGAGACTGCCTTTTTTCCTTTCGATGGGAGGCAGACCTGCAAAGTGCCAAATGGTTTCCCTCTGTTCCCGGATTTGACCTGATCAGCGATTCTTTCATGGGGATAAAGCTGAAGAAAACCAATAGTTATTAAAGCCTATCTGACAGGGGAGGAGGAGAAAGATGCTCCGGGGCTTGTACAGAATATCAGACTATAGAAGCTATCATTTGACATATTGGTATTTCTCCCCTCATAAAATGAAGAAGCGGCTGCCTATGAAGCCTGCCGGGGCATCTTTTTCGTCTTCCTCTGCCGGATCCGCCAGCCTGGAGGCAGCCTTGCTTACGCCCCTTTTTTTGTGTGCCATATGCTGCCTGATGGCCATAGGCCAGCTGCTGATGGTAGAAGGAGAGATCCGATATGCAGCAGCCCAGACCTTGCGAATCTGCGCCAGGAATGAGACTTTAAAGCATTACGGAGTATCCGGGACGGAGTACGAAGCTTCTCCGGCGGCGGTCTTTTACAGCCTTTATGATGAGAATTCCCTTTGTAATAGCTGGGTACAGGGCGGAAGAGGGGGAATTTCCTTCAAAATTAACTCTTCGTCCGGGAAGAAGGAGAGCCTGAAGCTGCTAGTCTCTTATCGATTAAGGGTTCCTTTGCCATTGGCAGAGCATTTTCCTATCATAAAAAAGGTTGAGATTCGTCAGAGACTGTATTCCGGTTACGTCATTCATGGGGAGAATAAAGATCAGAAAGATTTTATCGTATATATAGCCCGGCATGGAACGGTATACCATACCCGGCCGGATTGTACGCACATATGTCTGACCATAAGCGATCCCGGTCAGATTGCCGGTATCGCTCGTTACTCTTCTATGAAGCCCTGTGCCAAATGTGTCCCCAAAGGTAGCGCCCCCAGCAGGATCTATATCACAGTCAGCCGGGACCACTACCATGCATCCCTGTCCTGCAGCGGTCTTAAGAGGTCTATTAGAGCTGTGCCCTACAGTCAGGTTCAGGGTATGAGACAATGTTCGCGCTGTGCCGGGGGAAAATGACCGGATTCGTCGCGGGGTCCGGAAGCGGATTCTGAATCAGAGGTGATTATCGTGAAAAAGGACAGGGATTTGTGCCAAAGGAGACTGGCTTCCCCCAGCTGGTCAGAACAGGCTGGAATGATGACCGTTGAAGTATCCGTTATTATTCCCCTTTTGTTTTTTCTTATAGCAGCCATTCTGTTTTTTCAGTTTTTTATGATTGATATGGCTTCTGCCAAAAGTCTGGCTATGAGGGGGGCAACAGAAGCAGCTGCTTCCTGGAAGACCGGTGGAGATCCGCTGACTAAGGACTATAACAGCAGTCGTCTGCTGGAAAGAGACAGGGATTACCTGGTCAGCGGACAGGGAGATGAAACGATGGTGCGTAAGACCGAGATTAGAATGGAATCCCTTGCGGCAGGACGGTGGATTTTGTCTGAAGCCCGGTCTGCGGAGACCGGATTGCAAAATGACCAGGTGAGAATTGGACGGCAGCTGCTATTTAAGATTCCCCTGGCAGGCTCGTCCCGCTACATGGGGGTGAGCGGATGGAAGTTCTGCTGCCTGCAGTCGGCTGCTGTAGATAACTGGGAGGAATCTCTCAGAAGGGAGATGAATCGTATTGAATGATATTGACCAGATAATTCCAGAAGAAACAGAACACAAGAAAGAGGACCCTGAAGCAGAATTCGTTCAGGAAGGACTGCGAAGGTATCTTGTTCTTACCGGCGACTATTCGGATTATTTTTATGAGCTGGAGTATTCGACGGTGCGTAGAAATAACATACCCGTTCTTCTTCCGATTCAGATCCGGGAGAAGGACAACCACAGGCAGGTCTGCTATGACGTTACCGGAAAAAGAAGCCTGGAAAGCTGTGCCGGCGAAGAACATTTTTCCTTTATCCAGTGCCGCAGGATTATTGAAGAAGTGGTTTCTATGCTGAGATTATTGGAGGACCATCTTTTAGAGCCTGAGTTCATATGTTATGCCCCTTCCTGTATATATAGAAAAGGAGACAGGTTATTCTGGGTGTACGGGATAAAACCCGGACCCGGGCAGTCCCTTCAGGATAATCTGGAAGGTTTTCTGTCTTTTTTGCTGGCAAAGCTTGACTATGATGATTCCGCGGCGGTTCATTTTGTTTATCAGGTTTTTTGGACCGTTCGCAAACAAGGTTTTTCCAGGGAAGTTCTGGAAGAGCTTCTCACAGAAGATCCCGATGCTTTGGAGAGTCATAATAAAGAAATAAATATGGATGGACATAAAGCTGGAGAAGTCCTGCCTCGGGATTCATCACAGCTGCTGTCCCAGGGAGAAGAAGAGGCTGTCAGGGCTGCCCCGGTTTATGATGATTCAGCATATACAGAGAAGTCACGACCCTATGTAAAACCATTGCTTTTCCGTATGATAACCCTTTTCCTGATTATTGTATCAGCCGGATCTCTGGCAGGTGCGGGCCTGCTCTCTTATTATGCTTATAAAGTGGGTCTGACAGAGTCGGGGGCTCTTATGCTGACGGTATGTCTGGCAGCGTCAGTTTTTTCCGGTATTTTCTGTTTCCGCAGGGCCAGGAAGCCTGTCACGCTTCATCCGGATCCGATTGAGAATCCCGAAGAAAAAACTTCGAACCAAAGAGGGGATTCGGATGACCTGCGCTTTGGCCCCGTCACAAGTCGGGATTCCGGCTTCTTTCCTCTCGAAACCGGACTGGCGAAAAGCTCTGAAATGGATATGGATTTGCCTTGGGTCGGACAGAAAGGATCCCTTTATCCGGACAAAGCGGATTACAAAGGGAAAAAGGATGAGAGTACCATCATATTAAGCAAGAGTCGACGCAGCTGTCCCGTGTTAAAGTCCATGGAAGACGGCAGCCTGACCATGATCAGAGAATTACCGTTCTATATAGGAAGCGACCCTGTTCTTAATCAGATGGTGCTGATTGACAAGACCATCAGCAGGCAGCATGCTGTAATCCTTCAGGGAAAGAAGAACAGCTATCGCATAAAGGATCTTGGATCGACCAATGGCACCTGGATGCGGGGACATCCTGTCAATTCAGCCCAGCCTGATGAACTGGAGGAAGGCTGTATCGTATGTTTTGCCCAGAAGAAATACCGATTCATTATCCATAGGGACGAGCTATGACAGAAAGGCTCTGTATAGAGTTAAAATAGGACAGGGAGAGGAATTGGTAAGGATGACTTGTGACAGAAAGGCGGATTCATGATAGAATCAGGGGCAGAAATGAATCAAAGCAATTCAAAATGTCTAAGAGCTTTACAATAGTCGGAGATCGCTATGGTACAAAGGATAAAAAATACGCTAAAACAGCTGGGATATCGAGGGGCAGACGGAGGAAGAGAGCTTATCTGGTATAAGGATCAGGGGAGAGAGTACGGAATAATCCTGATGATTCCGGAACCTTTGCCCGGTCAGCCGGCAGTTTCTCCTGAAAGGATGAGCCGGGTCCTGGCGGAAGAAGAAAGGAAACTGATGATCTCCAGCTCCAGGCCTGTCCGAAGCCTGATGCTCTTTTTTTCCCGACAGCTCCCTTCCGTATCTATGGTTCATGAGATCGCAGCGATCAGGAATGCATGGATTATTGATTGCAGGGACAGGAGACTTATGATCTTTGAGAATCAGCTGGAAGACTTCTATGGTTTGAGAGATCATATTGAAGATCTTCTGGCCAGTCCGGACGGGGAAGAGAGTTCTCCGGGCAGGGAGAGAAAGGAGGACTGGAAGGAATTCCTGGCGCCTGTTAACCTGACTATGATTTTGATCAATATACTTGCATTTGTTATTCTTGGTTTCCTGGGAGACAGTCTGGATCCCTTTTTTATGGCAGAGCATGGGGCAGCCTCATGGCAGAAGATTGTAGAGCAGGGACAATACTGGAGACTGTTGACTTCCGGTTTCCTTCATTTTGGAGGAAGTCATCTTTTCCATAACATGGTGGCTCTTTTGGTAATAGGGAGCCGGCTGGAGAAGCTGAAGGGGCATCTTACCTATTTTATTATATATATAGGGTCTGAAGTGGTCAGCGCGACGACGTCTCTTTTGGTCACCTTGTCCGGGGACAGGTATTCCGTCAGTGCCGGAGCTTCCGGTGCCGTTTTCGGGGTGATCGGTGCCCTTCTTTGCATTGCTGTGATGGACAGTCTGGGGGCCGGGAAAGCTGCCAAAAGAAAAGTAGGCCGTATCAGCTTTCTTTTTATGCTGGGCTTTGCCCTGGTGGGAGGCGTGGCGTCGCCGGAAATAGACCAGGCCGCCCATATAGGAGGGCTGATTGCGGGGATTGTTTTGATGCTGATAACAGAGGGAGGCCGCTTTCTGTTCCGCAGGCAAAAGAAAGAGGGAGGCAGGGCATAACCCTGTCTCCCTCGTAATTTTTGGAAAAATTCTATAGCTGAATCCGCCCGTCCAAAGCCCTGGACAGGGTTACTTCATCGATGTATTCCAGTTCGCCTCCTATGGGGACGCCGCTGGCGATCCGGGATACCTTGATGCCTAATGGCTTAACTTTTTTTGTTATGTACATGGCGGTTGCTTCGCCGTCCAGACTGGAGTTGGTTGCCAGAATCAATTCCCGGATCTCTTCCTTTTCCAGTCTGTCCATCAGTTCCCTGAAGCGGATCTGATCCGGACCCTTTCCCAGGCTGGGAACCAGGGTTCCCTGGAGGACATGATAGACTCCATCGTACTGGCCGGTTTTTTCGTAGGCGGCCAGATCCTGTGTATGCTCTACCACCATGATGGTGGAATGGTCTCGCTTGGGACTGGAGCAGATGGGGCAGTATTCCTCATCGGTTAGGGTACAGCAGGTCTTGCAGTAGCGTATTTTTTGTCTGGCATCTACCATAGCCCTGGAGAGATGAAGAACATGGTCCTCGGGCATGTTGATGATATGGAAGGCCAGACGCTGGGCAGACTTGCCGCCTATGCCGGGAAGCCGCTTGAGCTCTTCGATCAGATTGGTTACTGAAGTGCTGTAATAGTTCATCAGAATCCAAATCCTCCGCCCAATCCGCCGGTGATTTTAGCCATGGTCGACTGAGAATCTTCTTCCATAGCCCTAAGAGCTTCGTTGGTTGCAGCGATGATCAGATCCTCAAGCATCTCGATATCATCGGGATCTACCACTTCCTCAGCCAGTTTAATGGCGGTCACTTCCTTTTTTCCGGATACTGTTACGGAGACAACACCGCCTCCGGCTGTTGCTTCGTAAGTCTTTTCCTCAAGAGCCTTGGTAGTCTCCTCCATCTTTTTCTGCATTTTCTGAGCCTGCTTCATCAGGTTGTTCATATTGCCGGGCATACCGCCGGAAAAACCGCCTCTACGTGCCATGATATATTCCTCCTTGTAAATAAATATGTATAATTAGCTGTCTTGTGCGTCTTCGATTTCTATATGGTCAAAGTGAATCCTGGTCAGATCAATGAATGATTCCTGCTTTCTTTGAGCAGGAGATTCCTTGACACAGCGGAAAGCTGCTTTCTTTCCTGTTTTTTCTGCCACAATCTCTGAAAGAAGATCGAGATTCTCATGGTTGTTTTTTTCAAAAAACAGGATGGCGTTGTCGCTCTTTATATTGTCCGCATCAAATAGCAGGAGCAGGACATCACTGTCCTGGGCGACGGCTATGGTCGCCTGACTCAGATGGTCCCTCATAGGATAGCTGATGGAGCTGACGATCTTTCTCCATGATGCGGCGATTCTTCTAAGATCCTCCGCCTGGGCCGGGCTGAAGCGCTCTTCCAGAATCTGATCAGGATCCGGCGGATCCTCGCCAGCAGATTCCCCGGGCGCAGAGACTGCTTGGGCCGCTCCCCGGCCTGGGCTGTCTCCGGACGCGGATACAGGAGCCGATAAGTAGGGCCGGGCTGCCTGAAGAGCTGCCTGGCTGGCTATGTCTTCTTCGAGTCGTTCGATTCTGGCAAGGAGAGCATCCGGTCCGGCCTCCATGTCCGGTCTGCACAGCTTAATAAAGCCTACTTCCAGAATCACTCTCTTTTGTGTGGCATAGCGGACCTGGGAAGCCAGGTCTGATAGAGTCCGGATCATGTACAGAAGACTGCCGGTACTGATCCGGCTTGCTTCCTGCTTCATCCGTTCGATGTTTTCCGCACTGACATCCAGTACGATCTCGCTGCTGGTATCCCGGCTTTGATCTGATGTCTGCTTGTCTTCGGCATCTTTGAGAAGAAGAAGATTCCGAAGATGCCAGAGAAAGTCACTAAGGAACCGACCCAGTTCCCTTCCTTCCATGATGACCTGGTCGATAAGGTTCATCACCTGATCCAGCCTGCGGCTGCTTATGGCCTGAAGCAGACTGGCATAGATGGAGATGTCCGCAGCTCCCAGAACGTCAACAACCTTATCGTAAGTCAGAGCCTGACCCGGATAGAAAGCGATGCATTGATCCAGAAGACTCAGGGCGTCTCTCATGGAGCCATCCGCCATACGGGCGACGAAAGCAAGCCCCCGGGTTTCCGCTTCGATGGATTCCTTAGCCATAAGGTCTGCCAGATGGCTGGTGATGGTTTCCACCGAGATGCGCCGAAAATCGTATTGCTGGCATCTGGAGAGGATGGTAACGGGGATCTTGTGTTTTTCCGTGGTGGCCAGGATAAAGATCACATAGGAGGGCGGCTCCTCCAGGGTCTTCAGGAGGGCGTTAAAAGCTCCGGGTGACAGCATGTGAACTTCGTCGATAATATAGATTTTATAGCGGCCATCTGTCGGTCTGTACTGAACCTGTTCGCGGATCTGGCGGATGTTATCCACACCGTTGTTGGAAGCCGCATCGATCTCGATGACATCCATGGAAGTCTGGTCGGCTATGGTCCTGCAAGAAGAACAGATCCCGCAGGGATTTCCGTCCGCAGGATTCTCGCAGTTGACCGCCTTGGCAAAGAGCTTGGCGATGGATGTCTTACCCGTCCCTCTGGTTCCGCAGAAGAGGTAGGCGTGACCGATCCGGTCATAGATTATCTGATTGCGCAAGGTTCGTACGATGGCATCCTGACCCTTTACCTGGTCAAAATCCGACGGCCGCCACTTGCGGTACAAAGCAAGATATGACATTATTTTACCTTATATATCTATTATAGTCAGCCTTCGGCTGCTTTCCGGAGTTCTTTATAGATCTCCAGTGCGATCCGCTTTAGATAGGCTGCATCATTTTTTTCCGGGTTCTCCAGCACGATTCCCAGCAGGGCTTTCAATATGGCGCCGATAGTTTTCCCTTCCGGTATGCCCAGATTCATCAGATCGCGGCCATTGACCGCAAGGTCCTTCAGGGTCAGACAATTGCCCTCGGAAAGAATCCTGTTGTATGCTTCCCTGGTCTCTGCCAGAGCAGCCAGCTTTTCCTCCCGCAGGTAATCACTTTGGGCTGATACATCAGCCTGCATTACATCCAGAAGATATGGGAAAAGAGAAGGCCCTACCTTGCTTATGACCCTTCGCACATGCCGCCGGCCCGATGTCAGGGAATTCCGGAAACGGATATCATGATTGGCGATCAGGACTTTGACGATACGGATGGTTTCGTTGTCAAACTTAAGCCTTCGAAGGATGGTTCCACTCATATCAGCGCCCAATTCATTGTGGCCTTTAAAATGATCAATCCCCTGGAGATCCGTGGTTCTGCAGGCAGGCTTTCCGATATCATGGAGAAGCATGGTCAGCCTGAGAACCGGATTATTGGAAATAAGAGTGACTGCCTTCAAGGTGTGCTCTCCCACCGTGTAAGCATGGTGGGGGTTGTTCTGTTCCGTGTCCATGAGAAGGTCGAATTCCGGCAGAAAGACGGAAGTCAGCCCGGTCTCATAGGCCAGACGGAATCTCTCCGGATGGTCGGATATCAGAAGTTTAAGCATCTCCATCTGAATCCTTTCGGCACTGACATTGCGGATGAGCTCATGCAGCCTGCTGATCGCTGCTCGTGTGGCAGGATCCACCTGGAAGTCAAGCTGAGCGGAGAAACGTACTGCCCGGAGCATGCGGAGGGCATCCTCCTGGAAGCGTTCTTCCGGATTGCCGACGCAGCGGATGATCCGCCTGTTCAGGTCCTCCATCCCGCCAAAGAGATCCACCAGGCCGGTTTCCTCGCTGTAGGCCATGGCATTAATAGTAAAGTCCCGGCGCATAAGGTCTTCTTTCAGATTCCTGGTAAAGACAACCTCCTTGGGCCTGCGGTAGTCTTCGTATTCGCCATCGATGCGGAAGGTCGTGACTTCAAAACCTTCCTTTCCATCCATAATCGTCACGGTGCCGTGTTTAAGACCGGTGTCAATGGTTCTGTTAAAAAGAGCCTTGACCTCCCGGGGCAGGGCGGAAGTCGTAATATCCCAGTCTGAAGGTGATTTCATAAGGATGGCGTCCCGGACGCATCCTCCTACAATATAGGCTTCGTGACCGTGAGCCTGGAGGGTGCGGAGGATATTCCGGACCGGCCCCGGCATCTGTATTTTCATATCGGCTCACCTCCTCTATTCTCCGATTCATCCTGTTTTATTTTATCCAGAACCGCATTCTGCAGGTTCATAAGGTGTTCATGCATAATCTGTCTGGCCCGGTCTTCGTCCCGGTTCCGTATGGCCTCGATCAGGTCCGTATGCTCCCTGATCAGGATAGACCGTTGATCTATATCTTTAATGTATTCCAGGCGGAAGCGGAAGAATTGCTCCCGGAGATTGCAAAGAATCGCAAGAAGCCTTTTGTTGCCCGCAGACCGGAAAAGGACATCATGAAAACGCTCGTCCTGCTGGGCAATCTTTTGCTCGTCACCTTCAGCCACGACCCGGATGAAGTCCCCGTGTATTCCGGTCAGCGTATCCAGATCTTCTTCGCTGATCCTGTGACAGCTGACGCCCACGGCGTACTCTTCCAGAACGGTACGTATCTCAACGATATCCCGGAGACTCTTTTCCGTGATCCGGGATACCTGGGCGCCCTTTCGGGGGATCATGTCTACCAGGCCTTCCTGGTCCAGCATACGGATTGCTTCCCGGACCGGCGTGCGGCTGACACCAAGCTTTTTAGCCAGAGAAATCTCCATAAGACGCTCTCCGGGCTTAAAATGTCCGGTAATAATCGCCTGTCTTAACGTGTTGAAAACCACTTCCCGCAGGGGAAGATATTCGTCTGTTTCAAGTCTTAACTGGTCATCATTCATGATAGCATATTCCTTCTGGTGCTGCGGCTCATTTGCTGGTTTTACCATTCATAAAGGGTGCTGGAGACGCGCACTTGTGTGGCCCTGTATAAAGTGCAGAGGAATACCCTTTCTTAAGACTTCAGGTTTTTTTCCGAATGCTGTTGTAGGGGCGCACTGCCGCCGCCAGGCGGATTCCCGTTTCCTGACGAAAGACGGAAGCGGCTTCGACAGCAGGTTCTTTTTGGTCAAATACCCCGAAGACCGTGGAACCGCTGCCGGACATAATGGCATTCATTGCTCCAAGCTCTGTCATTTTCTTTTTCATAGAGATGATATCCGGAAAATGAGCGGCTGTTACCTGCTCAAGACTGTTTCCCATCCTCTCGGTCATCCCGGCCAGATCTCCCTTTCTGATTGCCTCAACCATGCCATCGATATCGGGATGGAGGGCGGTGTCGGGATCCAGGTGCTGGTAGACGAAACGGGTGGACATGGAAAAGGATGGCTTGACGATAAGCAGCCAGCAATCCGGTACGGGAGGAAGGGGGGTAAGAATCTCACCGATTCCCTGGGACAGAGCTGTGCCCCGCATGATACAGAAGGGAATATCGGCGCCCAGAGTTACTCCCAGGTCCATCAGACGCTGCTCCCGGATACCCAGGGAAAACATCTGATTCATGCCGATCAAGGCAGCGGCCGCGTCCGAACTGCCGCCGGCCAGACCCGCTGCGATAGGGATGTGCTTCTCGATCCGGGCTGAAATACCATCCTTGATCCCGTACTCCTTCCTCATGATGTCGATCGCCTGATAAACCAGGTTATTTTCGTTCAAAGGAAGGTGGGACAGGTTGGAAGTCAGGCGGATGTCTCCGTAGGGGTTGATTTCCAGAATAATGCGGTCAAAAAGACGGATGGACTGCATAACCATGTTGACTTCATGGTAGCCATCCTCCCGCCTCCGCAGGACATCAAGGCCCAGATTCACTTTGGCAAAGGCTTTAAGCTCAAGCTGTTGATCCATACTGTTTCCTCCAACTGGTCTTGTATACAATATTATATAGGAAATTCTCCAAAAATCAACCGACATCGGTGTAAATGATGGCGTAAATGATTGCTCCCGGAGAGGGAGTGTGTTATGATATGCTCGATGTGTCCGCCCGGACACTCGACCGGATGAGCCTCGGTGAATCCGATCGAGCTGCAGAACGGCTTTAGATGCCTTTCTTATGAAAATATGGTTTGGGTGGGATAATACGCTTATTATTAACTAATGATAAAGGAGAATGTTGTGGGTAAGAAAACAGTTGCGGTCATCATGGGAGGCCGGAGTTCAGAACATGAAGTTTCGCTTGTATCAGCGGCTACCGTTGTCCGGAATATTGATGCAGACCTGTATGATGTCATCATGATAGGAATCACAAAGGAAGGACTGTGGAAGGAGGTCAGGTCCCTGGAATCCGTGGAGGACGGGTCCTGGATCGGCCAGGGACGGCAGGTACTCCTTTCGCCGGATACCGGCAGCGGCGAGCTGCTTTACCGTGACGGTAACAGGGTAGAGAGTGTTCACGTTGATATTATGTTCCCGGTTCTTCATGGTATGAACGGTGAGGACGGAACCATCCAGGGGCTCTTTGAATTGGCTGCGATCCCCTATGTAGGATGCGGCGTTCTGGCTTCCTCCTGCAGTATGGATAAGTTTTATACCAAGATTATCGTAGACAGCATCGGTGTGCGCCAGGCCCGCTTTGTAGGCGTCCGGCGCAGGGAGCTTAAGCAGATGGAAGAGGTCATCCGGAAGGTGGAGAAGGACCTGGATTACCCGGTCTTTGTCAAACCGTCCAAGGCGGGATCTTCCCAGGGAGTGAATCGGGCGGACAATGCGTCCCAGCTGGAACAGGCTCTCCGTGTGGCTGCAGAGCATGACAGCAAAATCCTGGTGGAGGAAACCATCATCGGCAGGGAGCTGGAATGTGCCGTGTTGGGAGACTTTGGAGAAGTCAGATCTTCCGGTGTGGGAGAGATTCTGGCGGCAGATGAATTCTACAGTTATGATGCCAAGTACAATAATGAAGAGTCCAGAACGGTAGTGAATCCCGAACTGCCCGAAGGCAAGTCGGAGGAGATCCGGCAGAAAGCAGAAGCCATATTCCGTGCTTTGGACGGTTATGGCCTGGCCAGGGTAGACTTCTTCCTGACCGATGAGGGGCAGGAGGTGGTCTTCAACGAGATCAACACCTTGCCGGGATTTACATCCATCAGCATGTATCCCATGCTTTGGGAAGACCGGGGCATAGATAAAAAGCAGCTGATCGGCAGGCTTCTTGAGCTGGCTGAGAACCGTTACGAAGAATAGGAGCGGATTTCAGCAGTTTTCGGATGGAAAAAGAAAGCCCGGCAGGGGAGACGGTTCAAAGTCTCCCCTGCCGGGCTTGTGTTTTCTTATGATAAGGATTCATCAGTAAGTAAGCATGAAAAAGATCCGGTTATTTGGAGGATTTCATACTTGCGCTGGCTTTCTGCCGCATCCTGCCAAGAAGGCCTTTTTTCTCCGGCTCCGGAACAGGAGCTTTACGATAGTTGTTAATTCCTGTGATATAGATTCCGCTGATGTCTGCCTTGACGGAAGATTTCAGAGGAATGCGGTCGTAAACTTCATCGTCCGCGATCAGAGTGAGAATCTGCGGTCCTATTTTTGCTTTAACGATGGGTACTTTAGCCCGGCGGTATCGTTTGGGGACATTATCCATGACGACGCTGGGCAGGTTGGCATCTTTCATGGCCATCCTCTTTTTATCGATTACCAGCATGGTGACTCGCTGCGATTGGGCCTGAAGATTCTCCTGAGCTTCGGCCTGTTTCTTCTGAAGTTTTTGTCCCTGATAGTAGAGAAAGGCCAATATAAGGGCCATTACCGCCAGGACTACTAATAATATTATTAACATTCTGGGCATTTTTGTAACCTCCTGTGGAAATGATAGTAACGTTATTTGATGCTGTCTGCAGCAGCTTTTTGCTCATCTAAGAGCTGTTGGAGCCGGTCTTTGGCATAGCGGGCTGCAAATCGTCTCTCCTCCTTTGGCAGGTCTTCGATGCGGAAAGGCTTGTCAAAGGTCAGCTGAACTTTGGCCGGCATAATATTGAGCCGGGAATTATTCTCATAGATATCCCGGGTGCCGGTGCAGGCTACCAGGACGATGGGAGCTCCGGAACGCTGGGCCATCTTAAGAGCCCCTCCCTTAAAGTCAGCCAGCTGGCCGGTTTTGGATCTGGTTCCTTCGGGATACACCATCATGCTGTAACCCGACTGAATGATACCGATGCCGTCTTTGATCATCTGAACTCCCTTTTTCAGGTCAGAGCGGTCCAGATAGAGACAGTGGATCAGATCCATCCACCCTTTAAATCCAGGGATTTTGCCTATGGAGTCCTTGGCGACAAAGCCGGATCCTCTGGGCAGGCTGGCCATGGTAACCACGATGTCGAAATAACTGCTGTGGTTTCCTACGAAAAGAACCGGTTCCTCGGGGATATTTTCCAACCCATGTACCGTCAGGTCAGTGCCTGCGATCGTAAGGAGGTGCCGGCACATCCCCTTCAGGCTTTCCGAGGCCTGGTTAAAAGACAGATCCGGATCGGTCTGGGCAAGCTTCTGTAACTTCCTGCGTTTGGGCTGGCTTGTGGACAGATATCTTGCCAGGTATAGTACAGTTCGAAAAGATCGAATATTCATCCTTTTCCTCCTTATAAAAGGTTAGCAGGTAACGGATCAGCTTATCTTCCAAACAGATGAGTCATCTCCCGGAGACGGCCTGCGATATCACTGGTGAGAAGGCCTGATCTGAACCGATAGGTCCAGTTGCCCTCTGCCACGCCCGGCGTGTTCATCCTGGACTCACTGCCCTGACAGAGAAGATCCTGGATGGGAGCAATGGCGAATCTGGCCGGTGAGCCCAGACAGGTTCTAATGAAGTCCCAGCTGATCTGGGATCCGTCAGTATTCATGTATCTGCGAACCCGGTCGCGGACTCTCTCGGAAGCCTTCTCATACCAGCCTGCGGTCGTATCATTATCATGGGTTCCTGTATAACATACACTGTTATAGGGCTGGTTGTATGGCAGATAGGCACTGTCGTAATCTTCGAAGGCAAACTGAAGAATCTTCATGCCAGGCAGGCCAAAGTCATCACGGAGCGCGCGGACCTCATCGGTGATAGTTCCAAGATCTTCAGCGATAATAGGAACATCCTCTCCGAAATGATCAAATACCGCACGGAAGAAATCTGCACCCGGTCCCGGCGCCCATTTGCCATTAAGAGCGGTTTCCTCATCAGCAGGAATCTCCCAATAACTCTCCAGTCCCCGGAAATGATCAATTCTGACGATGTCACAGAGTTCAAACATAGTTTCAAAACGGCGGATCCACCAGGCAAAGCCGGTTTTCTTATGCTGCTTCCAATTGTAGAGAGGGTTGCCCCAACGCTGGCCGGTCTCGCTGAAGTAGTCCGGGGGGACACCGGAAACCACGGTCGGGAAGCCGTCCTTGTCTAAAAGAAACATGGACGGTTCGGCCCAGACATCGGCGCTGTCCTCAGCTACAAAGATGGGGATATCACCGATCAGAAGAACATCGTGGTCGTTGGCGTATTTCTTAAGAGCCTTCCACTGGCGGAAGAAAAGCCACTGGAGGAACTTTTCGTAAGCAATCTCCTGCTCCAGCTCTCTCTGAATGACGGCCTTCTGTGATTTGGTGGGCCGTCGGTATTTCTTTTCCCATGTCAGCCAGTGGCTCTCATCCTTGCTTTTGCGGATGGCCATGAACATGGCATAATCTTCAAGCCAGGATTCTCTGTCGCAAAAGACTTCAAACTCTTTGTAAAGGGGATCCCTTTTCTCCAGCTTAGTGAAGCGGGAATAAGCCTTGTCAAAAAGCTGCTTCTTATAGGCTGCCACTGCTTCAAAATCGACATGGTCTGCCGGGAAATCAGGCTGTTGGGCCAGGTCTTCTTCCGAGAGAAGTCCTTCTTCTGCCAGCAGGTCCGGACTGATCAAAAGCGGCTCTCCGGCAAAGGAAGAGTAGCATTGGTAAGGGCAGTGGAACCAGCCTGTGGGTCCTACGGGAAGCGTCTGCCATAGATGCTGGCCTGCCTCCTGCAGGAAGTCTACGAATTTTCTTGCTTCCGGACCGAGATCACCGATTCCGTAGATGCCCGGCAGGGATGTGGGATGGAGGAGGATTCCCGCCATTCTCCGCATCCTGTGAAGCAATGTATCGTTATGGTTCATAATCGTATACCTCCGTTTTCCGGCTGCAGGACAAAGTGAAAGGCCCCGCAAGGCCAGCCGCTGTCCCGGCCGGTTTTTTGTGTAACCAATTTATTATACTCAACTTCACATTAAAAGGCAAGAAGAGGCCGGTCGGTTCACAGCTTGTTTACAATTCTTTGCATTGGTGTTATAATAATTCATCATTATTGCAATGTTTTTTTAGGAGAATTGCGACAAATCGCCTAATCTGAAGGCTTCTTGGTTCTATGACCAGAGATAGTTATCATCGGATTTTACTTTATAGATTCTACTTTATATTAAGAATACTTTAGATGTGGGATAGAGATTTATGAAAGGTGAAAAGCGCAGGTCGGTTCGACTGAACCAGTCTTTGTGGATATCAGTTATCGCAGCGGCGGTAAGTGTTGGCATCGGCGTGTGGATTGTGGAGAGACTGCCCCTGGAGGGGGCTCTTCTGATCGGGGGCGCTGTTATATTTATGGTTTTTTCAGTGGTCCATGCCGAATTTATCAGCAAGGAGACTGAGCGGGAAATCATGTCGGCAGGCATGGAGCAGAGCAGGATGCAGTATAATCTGGTCTATGATCTGCCGGTACCCTTTGTTCTGACAGACCGGGAAGGCAAGGTCATTACCCTGAACCGGGAATTCAGGGAGAAGTTTGACAAAAAGACCGGCAAGAGGAATATCAGCCAGATGTTCCAGGAACTGCATAAGAAGGTATTTCCCGGAGAAGGGGAGAATCGGGTCTACCAGATCGGCATTGATCAGGATATTCGTTTTCGGGTGGAGGCTAAAAGTGTAGAGGGCGATACGGAAGGTGAGTCCTATATCGCTTTTTATTTCTTTGATGTATCCGCTCTTATGTTATATGAGGAAGATTCACGAAAAAGAGGTCTGGTGGCCGGCCTGATTTATATTGACAATTATGAAGAGGTCATTGAGGGGATGGAGGAAGTCCGCCAGTCCCTCCTGCTTGCCGTTGTCGAGAGAAAGATCGTCAAGTATATGCAGGACCTGCATGCTATCATCAAGGGTTTTGAGAGGGACAAGTTCCTTTTTGTTATGGAGGAACAGAATTTCCAGAAAATGAAGGAATCCCGTTTTTCCCTTCTTGATGAAGTCCGGATGATCAATATAGGCAATAGTATGTCCATTACTTTGAGTATATCCGTTGGAGTTAATGAGGACAACTATCCTGATACCTACAAGAGCGCCCGGATCGCCATGGATCTGGCGCTGGGAAGAGGAGGAGACCAGGCTGTTGTCCGCAACCGGGATGATATATCTTATTATGGCGGCAAAACCCAGAAGGTGGAGAAAAGTACCAGAGTCAAGGCCAGAGTTAAGGCCCATGCTTTGAGGGAACTGATGCTGACCCATGACCGCATCCTGATCATGGGCCACAAAAATCCCGATGCGGATTGTGTCGGGGCGGCTCTGGGAGTCTACTGCATGGCAGAGATCCTGGAGAAGGAAGCCTTTCTTGTAATTGATCGTTTTTGCCCCGGGATCGAGCCTATCATTAAAGAGCTTGACAAGGCAGATATGGGAGACAAGATCTTCGTTAGCAATGAGGAAGCCCTGGCTCTCAAGAACGGAGATACCATGCTTGTGGTCGTGGATGTCAATATTCCCGCCATGACCGAGTGCCCTGAGCTTTTGAACAGGGTTGCCACCACCGTGGTTCTGGATCATCACCGACAAAGCCGGGAGACCATCAGCAATGCGGTTCTCTCTTACGTAGAGCCGTATGCTTCTTCGACCTGTGAAATGGTGGCGGAAGTTGTTCAGTATGTATCGGATAAGCCTAAGCTCAAAGCCATCGAAGCGGATGCCCTCTATGCAGGCATCCTGGTGGACACCGACAATTTTGTGACAAAAGCAGGAGTAAGAACCTTCGAAGCCGCAGCATTTTTGCGCCGGGCCGGTGCGGATGTCACCAGGGTCCGTAAGATGTTCCGGGAGGATTTCGACCATATCAAGATCGTCAGCTATATCATCAACCACGCTGAGATCTTTTTGGATGAGTTTGCTATTGCAACCCAGTATGGCAAGGGGGTAGCAGGAGCTACCATCCTGGGGGCTAAGGCGGCCAATTCTTTGCTGGATATCCAGGGAATCCGGGGCAGCTTTGTTCTGACGGCTCTGGATGATATGATTTATATCAGTGCCAGGTCCATTGATGATGTCAATGTTCAGGTCATCATGGAGCATTTCAACGGGGGAGGCCATATGATGGTAGCAGCTGCTCAGGTTAAGGACAAGAGTATTCCTGAGGTAGTTCAACAGTTGAAGCAGCTGTTGACGCAGATGAAAGAAGAAGGCGACCTGTAGACTGGACCCTGCTGTAAAGCAGGAGATGAAGTCCAGGCATGACAGATGTCTTATAATTGGAAGGAGCCGGTTTCGTCCTTGTAAGTGAAACGACACGATAAAGGGATCGAGAATCCGGACGTTTTTGTCAGAGAAAAAATATAGACTTATATAGGAGGAAGGATCATGAAAGTTATATTACTGCAGGATGTTAAATCTCTTGGAAAAAAGGGAGATCTGGTTGAAGTGAATAACGGCTATGCCAGGAATTATATATTGCCGAAGAAACTGGGTGCGGAAGCCACCAAAAAAAATCTGAATGACCTCAAGCTTCAGAAGGCTCATGAGAAAAAGGTGGCCGAAGAACAGCTTCAGGCAGCCCGGGACCTGGCGGGGAAGCTGGCTGAAAAGACTCTGGAGCTTTCTATCAAGGTGGGAGAGGGCGGCAGGACCTTTGGCGCGGTTTCTACCAAGGAAATTGCCCAGGCGGCTTTTGATCAATTCGGATTTGAACTGGATAAGAAGAAAATCGTTGTAGATGATGCCATCCGTACCGTGGGGAACCATGTTGTGAAAGTAAAGCTTCACCCCCAGGTGACCGCAGACCTGAAGGTTCAGGTGAACGGCATTAAATCCTGATAGAGGCTGGGGGACAGATGCCTGAGATTGACGAGAACTTTATCAAAAGAATACAACCTCATAATGAGGACGCGGAGCGATCGGTGCTGGGGTCCATGATTATGGACCGGGACGCCATCGTGGAGGCTGAAGGAATCCTTGTCAGCGGGGACTTCTACCAGCGGCAGAATGGTATTCTTTTCGATGCCATGATCGAATTGTACCGGGAAGGTAAATCTGTAGATTTCGTAACCCTTCAGGACAGGCTTAAGGAGAAAGAACTTCCGGAAGCATTCTACAGTCTGGATTACTTCCGGGATTTGATGGATTCGGTACCAACCTCCACCAACATCCGTTCTTATGCCAATATTGTCAGGGACAAGTCCACCCTCAGAGAGTTGATCCGGGTGACGGATGAGATCGGCAATGACTGCTATCTGGGCAAGAATGATACGGAAGAGATCCTGGAAAAGACAGAGACGGATATCTTCCGCCTCCTTCAGAACCGGCGTGGACTATCAGAAACGGTTGACATACGAGAAGTTGTCATGGATGCCATGGATGCCATCGAAGCCGCCTCCAAGAGGAAGGGCCGGGTGACAGGTGTGGCCACAGGTTTTACAGAGCTCGATTATAAACTGACCGGCCTGCATCCTGCAGAATTGATTCTGGTCGCTGCAAGGCCGGCCATGGGTAAGACGGCCTTTGTCCTCAATATTGCCCAGCACGCCGCCCTAAGAGATGGACGGGGAGTGGCCATATTCAGTCTTGAGATGGCCAGAGAGCAGCTGGTTACCCGTATGATGGCTTCGGAATCTATGGTGGATTCCCAGAATATCCGTACCGGAGAACTCCAGGATTCAGAATGGGAGAAACTGCTGGAAGCTGCGGCGCTGATCGGCCGATCCAAACTGATCATCGATGATTCCGCCGTCACTTTGGCAGAGATAAGGTCCAAATGCAGACGATATAAGCAGATCTATGATATCGATATGATCATCATTGACTACCTGCAGCTGATGAGCGGAGGAAGCCGCAGGACCGAGTCCCGTCAGCAGGAGATCTCAGAGATCTCCCGATCACTTAAGGTTCTTGCAAGAGAACTGGATGTTCCGATTATAGCATTGTCCCAGCTGTCCCGTGCTGTGGAAGCCAGACAGGACCACCGGCCCATGCTGTCGGATCTGAGGGAATCCGGGGCCATTGAGCAGGATGCGGATGTGGTTATGTTTCTTTACAGGGATGAGTACTATAACAGCGACTCGGACCGGAAGAATATTGCGGAAGTTATCGTTGCAAAACAGAGAAACGGAGATACCGGGAGCATAGAGCTGGTATGGTTGGGTCGTTATACCAAGTTCGCCAACAAGGAAAGAGCCCCCGGAGATCATTAAGACCAAGGACTGTGTAAAAAAGGGCTGTCGCATTAAAATGATATGCTCCCTTCTAGGTAGACAAGCAAAATAATAAAAAGCTTGTTGCCTGGAAGGGGGCATATTTTGGCTTTTAAGCATAAGTATTCCTTTGAGGAGAAAGTAAAGATTCTTCAGGAATATCATACTGGAGTTCACGGTTTTAGAGAGCTATGCCGAATCTATGGAATGGCTCAGCAAGCTTTAAAAGACTGGATAAGGCTATATGAGACCTTCGGTACAGAAGGTCTAAGAACCAGCTCTACCATTACGCATTACTCTAAAGAAACAAAAGAGGCAGCTGTTAAAGATTATCTGACTCATAAGTTTACGATAAAAGAATTACTGAAAAAATATCAAATTCGTTCAGGAACACAACTAAGGCGATGGGTTAAGAGGTATAATGGTCATGAGGAACTGAAAGCTTCTGGGACAGGAGGAACCATCATCATGACTAAAGGAAGAAAAACAACCTTCGATGAGCGAGTGGATATCGTTCAATACTGTATTGCGCATGACCATAATTATGCCGAAACAGCGGCAAAATACAATGTCTCTTATCAGCAGGCAAGAAGCTATACAGTCAAATATGAGGCTGGTGGAGTCGAAGCACTCCAGGATCGACGCGGCAGAACAAA
>CAMOVS010000001.1 GCA_946627575.1 uncultured Lachnospiraceae bacterium | reverse complement strand
GGGCCGTTGCAGACAAGACCGGGGTGGATGAAATTCATGCCAAGCTCCTTCCTGAGGATAAGCTGACGGAGCTTCAGGAGATCCGGAAGAAAGATGGCGCGGTTATGTTCATCGGTGATGGAATCAATGACGCACCGGTTCTGGCCGGAGCCGATGTGGGCGCTGCCATGGGAAGCGGTGCAGATGCGGCCATCGAAGCGGCCGATGTGGTCTTCATGAACTCGGAGATGAATGCCATACCCGAGTCCCTCAGCATAGCAAGGATGACCAACCGAATCTCCTGGCAGAACGTTTATTTTGCCCTGGCGATTAAGGTTATCGTCATGATTCTGGGACTGGTAGGCTTCGCCAATATGTGGCTTGCCGTATTTGCCGATACCGGTGTATCGGTTCTGTGTCTGCTTAACTCCATTCGAATTTTACGAAGGAAATAAATATAATAAGAAGAACATAGCCTTCTTCTCATAATCCTCCTCACAGGCACCAGCCGGATTGCTCAACCGGCTGGTGCCTTTGTATGCCAGGCAGATTTGGCCAGGCAGGTCTCTGTTCAACACATGGGACACAGAAAGAAAAGAATATAAAAACTTCATAAATATCTATAAAACATATGGAAAAAAGATAAAAAATGAGGTAGAATGAATTTTGAAAGAATAAAAAATTCATAATCTGGTGAAAAAGCCATCCCAGGAAAGGAAAGAGACCGACGATGAAGCCAAACAGGAATTATGCAGAACTGAAAGACTCTTATTTATTCTATAATATTGCCCAGAAGACCAGGGCTTACCTGCAAGAACACCCGGATCATAAGCTCTACCGGATGGGAATCGGGGATGTGTCCCTGCCTCTGAGTCCGGTGGTGATCGATGCCCTTCATGAAGCGGTGGACGATCAGGGGAAGAAGGATACATTTCACGGTTACATGCCTGAGACCGGTGACCCGACTTTAAGGAAGACCATAGCGGATTATTATAAGAAGAAAGGCGTTGGCCTGGCGGAGGAAGAAGTCTTCGTGTCCAGCGGAGCCAGTGATGAACTGGGAGATATCCTGGATTTGTTTGACCGGGATAACACAGCCCTGGTTATGGAACCGGCCTATCCGGCTTATGTGGATGCCAGCATTATCGCCGGCAGAGAAGTCATCCATCTGCCTGCCGGTAAGGAGAACGGTTTTCTGCCCCAACCCAGGGAAGATCTGGAGGCCGATATCATTTATCTTTGTTCACCGGCCAATCCAACCGGAGCGGTATTTGGCCATAGCCAGCTCAAGGCCTGGGTGGACTATGCCAATAGCCATGATGCCGTGATCTTATTTGATGCAGCTTATGAAGCCTTTATCGAGGATCCTGATCTGCCGCGCAGCATCTTTGAGATTGAGGGAGCAAGAACCTGTGCCATCGAGATCTGCTCCCTGTCCAAGACGGCAGGATTCACCGGAACCCGTCTGGGTTATACGGTGATCCCCATAGATCTGGAGAGGCAGGGGATGAACCTCAATGCCATGTGGGTTCGCAACCGGACAACTAAGACCAACGGTGTCTCTTATATCATTCAGAAAGGGGCCCGGGCTGTATTTACAGAGGAAGGGCAAAAGCAGATCCGGGACAATATCCGTGTCTACAAGGACAATGCAGCCATGCTGATGGAAGCACTTGACCAGCTGGGAATCTGGTACTGCGGTGGAAAGAACTCCCCCTATATCTGGATGGAATGCCCGGAAGGTATGGGAAGCTGGGATTTCTTTGACTACCTTCTTCATGAGATTCAGGTGGTAGGAACTCCAGGAGAAGGCTTCGGATCCTGCGGGGAAGGCTATTTCCGCTTCTCCACTTTCGGAAGTCGGGAGGACACCCGGGAGGCATCGAGGAGGCTTGTAGAACTGCTTAGGAAGTAATCAGCTGTCCGTTAAAAGAAAGAGATTATGCAGGTTGTAAACTGCCGGTTCAGCTAAGATAATTCAGTATATCCCGGATTAGTTGGGGTGTAGCATAGTCATACCCTTCCGGCCCCATAATCAGAGCATAGGCAAAATTATCGGCCAGGACTTCCTCCGGGTCTACCACATACTCCGTGTTTTTGCCGAAGATCTCCCAGAAGTCCTCTGCCTCTTCCGGGCCATAGAGGATCGAAGGATGGTCAATGGGAACCAGGCCGGCTTTCATGGAAGTCATGAAGCTGTCCCCGCCTTTCTCGAAGGGGCGGTCAGTCGTAAAGACAGCAGCGCAGGCTGTCGGCTGTCCATGAATTCTGAAGTAAGCCCAGGAATCATGCCGCTCCACATCCGGGTTCCGAATGATAAGGGAAGCAAGCTCCGAACTGAAATCGAATTCGTTTTCTTCGATATGAAATTGGATCAATTCATACATGCCCCGGCGAAAGCCGGGGTTTTGTCTTGTAAAGCAGTGGAATAATTCATGGGCTACAGTCCAGAGGAAGTGTTCTTTACAGTCATCATCGGGCTCAAGGCCGGTATGGATCAGCTCCTGGCCCAGGTAGATCTCGGTTCCGTGGGTGTAGGCGGCCGCTTCGCACTCTTCCTTTAATGAAGTCTTGATGAAGATAATGGGTTTTGTGGGCGGCAGCTTATAATGACATATCTGGCAGATCCTGAGAATGATTCTCATGGTCCAGTCCACCAGCCGGCTTTCTTCCTTTGAGAAGTCCATAACCTGATCCGCGGCGAAGGAGATCCATTCCCTGAGCCTGGCCCCCTTTTTCTGCAGGCGGAAGTTAAGATCATTTTGCGAAAAACCCTCATAATAGGATTTGTGGCTTAGGAGACGGCGGACGCCTTCCTCCCGGCCGGCCAGGCGCCAGGCGATAAGAGGCTTTTTCTGCTTTTTGTGACGGGCTTTCAGATAACGGCGCTTTTTATTGCTCATATGGATAACCTTTCTAGACGAAATGTAAAACCGTCCCCATGTTGTCATTTGCTTCATTGTACAATAATGGGAATAGGAGGGCAATAGCTCGGGAATCCTTTATTGCATTCCATGGATTCTGTCGTTATAATAAAATAGTTTCAGAGGGTGTGAACGGAATAGTAATCAGAAAAGATGGTAACAAACATGAATCCTGAAGAAATTAATGATGTAAGAAACCGTATGCCGGGAGAGGAGGATACCACAAAGGTGGTATCTTTCTTTAAGATCCTGGGCGACAGCACGAGAATGAAGATTCTCTTTGCCTTAAAAGAAAGAGAGATGTGTGTGGGGGATATCGCAGACCTGCTGGATATGACCAAATCCGCTGTATCCCACCAGCTGGCTGTGATGAGGAACATGCACCAGGTCCGGTCCAGGAGAGAAGGGAAGAATATATATTATTCTTTAGATGATCAGCACATCGTGGATATTATTGAAGAAGCTTTGATCCATATGACCCATTCGGATGAGTGAAAAAGGGCGATTATTTGATCTGGATCATGGCTTCGGTCAATTCGTTTAGATCAGGCCCGGATTATGCAAGGGATTCTTGACCGGAAGTGCCCCTTGCCTTATAATGATAGCAGGGGAAAAAGGTTTTGCAGCGGGGGAAGCCGCCTTTGTCTTTTGACCCTCACATAGTAATCAAAACAGTACAAGGATCCTTGATTATTTCCCAGAGGTAGCAGTATGGAGCGCAGACTTTATCAGGTTCATAATGCGGATAAGCTATTTTATTATCTCTTTTCGGAGAATGAGACCTGCAATCTTGTTCTGCGTCTTACTTTGCACTGCAGGGTCCGGAGGGAGATATTGAAGAAAGCCCTGAATAAGACCCTTCTGCGTTTCCCTAATTTCAGGAGGCAGCCGGTTCTGGATGAGCAGGGTTTTCTACATATGATGGAAAGCGGCCGGGAGGCTGAGGTCTACGCCTATGAGCCCTATCCGGTTTGCTTTAGGACGGAAGATACCAGGGGCTTTCTTTTCCGGGTTATGTATGAAGGAAAGAAGATCTGGATCTCCGTATTCCACGGCGTCTGCGACGGCCGGGGTTATATGATGTTTGCCCGGTCCCTTCTTTATAATTATTTCACCCTTGCCGGCTATGATATCCGGAATAACGGGAGCATACTCACGGAGGAAGTGGCGGCTGTTTCTACGGAGATGGCGGATCCTCTGGAGATTGAATCGGAGGCGGAACCCTGTCCCAATGCCTTTAAGGCAGGGGAGGACAAAGAGATATATGAGATTCCGGACAAGGTCAGGGAGATCGATGACTGCCGCCATTACGGAATCTTCCATTATACTTTGGACACTGACAGATTGTGCGATCTGGCCCGCGAGACAGGAACCACAGTGGACACCTACGTCCACCTTCTGGCTGCAAGGGTTATTCATGACAGCTATGAGACCGGCGGTAAGACCATCGCCGGCATGGGGGCCGTTGACCTTCGGCCTTATTATCAGAGCCGCTACCTGCAGAATATGAGAGAGCTCTTCTGGATCTATTATCCGGAAGCCATGTTTGCCCTTTCCGATCGGGATGCTTCCCATATTATTCAGAAAGAATTCAAAGAGCCTCAGCTGACCAGGGATAATTTTGACGGGGTGATCGAGGAGAGCAAGAGGAGTCTGGCAGATCTGCTTACTTTCCCGCTGTCTGTGGAGGAAGGACTCCGCATGCTGAGGAATCATGTCTGGAATCTCCCCGATCTTCATGTGACATATTTTACCACCAACCTTGGGAGACTGGGCTTGGGCCCGGATATGGATCAGCTGGTGGAATCGGCCGATATGTATGGACCGGACATCTTCCACTGTCCCTGTATCTTCCTGCTGACCCAGGGCAAGGAGACCTCGGTGAGCCTGACCCAGAGAAGCTTCAACCGTTATTTCCCGCTGAAGCTCAAGGAAGCCTTTGTTAAAAGAGGGCTGCTGATCAGGGACGAGCTGGGCATAGCCTTTGAGAATGATAAATTAAGGGTCGGAATGCTTCCGGTTATCAGAGATATTGACCGATAAATCCAACATTTTCGATGTGAAAAGCCTTTGCAGCTTTCATAATTGCATAGGATGGATGCAAAATCCCGGAATGAAATTCAATCATTCCGGGATTTTTTTCTGTGGATTCCTTTTAGACGGATATATTGCTGCGCCTGTTGCAGCTGCTGCCCGACAACAGCGGGCAGGTGGTGAAGAAAGTTCTAATTTAAAAATGCATAAATATTAAGAATAATATAAGTGAACACTAGTTTTATGTATGATAGGAAAGTAGATTGTTATCAATAATCTGTTTATTACTAAAAGAAGCTGGATAATTATTGACAACAGCCTGTCAGAATGGTAATTTATTAAAGATGGTTTTAATCATGAGAGCTTTAGAAGCTGATATCATGATAAGTTTAACTGCTGAGATTCCGGCAGGGTATTAGAATTATTAATTGGAGGAGAGTAAGATGAAAAAGTTATTGGCAATATTATTGACCGGTGCCATGCTGACTGCTTTGCTGGCAGCCTGTGGTTCTGAAAGTACAGTCGGGGAGAATGGCCTGCTGGATGATAGCAAGCTTCAGATCGGTTTAGAGGTTGGATATCCTCCCATGGAATACTTTGATGAGGATGGCAAGACCGAGATCGGATTTGATGTAGAGCTGGCTAAGGCCATTGCTGAGGATATGGGTGTGGAGTGCGTCCTGGTTGATACCGCATGGGACGGCATATTCGCCGGTGTTGACACATCCAAATATGACGCAATTATGTCCAGCGTAAGCTATACTGAGGACAGAGATAAGAACTATACACTGTCCGAGCCCTATGTTGCCAATGCACCAGTCCTTTTAGTTCCCAATGACTCCAAGATTGCGGATATCAAGGATCTTGCCGGTAAGTCTGTAGCTGTTCAGATGGAGACTACCGCAGATTATATTATTCAGAAGCAGAATGACGAAGAAAAACTTGGTGCGGAACTCAGACAGTATGAGAAGGTAATCAACGCTTTTGATGAGCTTAAAGCAGGCCGTGTTGACGCCGTATGTACAGACTCCGTAGTAGCTGCCTACTATCTGGGTGATGAAGCGTCCAATTATAAAACAGTATGGCAGTCTCCGACAAAAGAGCCTATCGTCATATGCATGAAGAAGGGCAATGATACCTTAAAAGAAAAGATGGAGACAAGCCTCCAGCATCTTAGAGAAAATGGCAAGCTGGCAGAGATCTCCACGAAGTATTTCGGCAACGACGAGCCGATCAAGGTAGAGGAATAAGGCTGCCTGGCCCTGCTATGAATAATATTTAGCAGGAAGATACAGACGTTTGACTTGTGAAAAGATTTCCGGCGGGTTTTGCCGGTATTGATCAGACATGTTTTTGAATTGCCGGATGATGCATAAAGCATGTCCGGCAATTCTTTTGCGAGATAAGCGCATTATGCCGGATGGGGAGAGATCCTCCCCGATCTGATCTGATTTGGAAGTATCCGGAATCTGATTTCTGATAAAGCAATAGTAACTCATTTATATTAGGAGATAACGATGAATGATATATTTGTAAAAATGTCGATTTGGATGCCGCAGCTTTTGAATGGTGCCAAGATGACCATTATATTGACAATTCTTTCCGTAAGCATTGGACTCATCCTTAGTGTTTTCCTGGCTCTGGGCAAAATGTCGCGGAATCCTATCCTGCGGCTTCCCTGCAGTGCCTATATCTTCTTTTTCAGGGGAACTCCCCTGCTTATGCAGATCTACTTCCTTTATTTTGGACTGCCCCAGTTTAACAGGGCATTGACGATTCAGAGTGCTTTTATAGCTGCCCTTATCGCCTATGTTTTGAATACCGCCGCTTATCTGGCGGAAAACATCCGTGCCGGAATTCAGTCTATTGACCACGGACAGTTTGAGGCAGCCAAAGCTTTGGGTATGAGCTATGGCCAGACCATGCGTCTGGTAATTATACCGCAGACAATCCGGAGACTGATTCCTCCCGTTGGTAATGAGTTTATCATGGTATTAAAAGATGTTTCCCTGGTCGCTATCATTGGATTAGCCGATTTGACCAAAGTAACCCGGGCTATTTCTTCTTCATCAGCCACGGCGCTGGTTTATATCCCTGCCATGATCATCTATCTGATCATCACGGCCTTCTTTACCTTTGTATTCAATACGCTGGAAAAGAAGAACTCTGTATATGAATAGGAGCCGATTGCGTCCGTGTAAGCAAAGCGGCACGGTGACGGAATCGAGCATCCGAACGTTTTGATAAGTGTATAAACTATTGTTTATATAGGAGGGAAGAGATATGTCGATTATCCGAACAGAAGGTTTGTGTAAGAACTTTGGTGATTTAGAAGTATTAAAAAATGTCAACCTGAAAATAAACCAGGGGGAAGTGATTGTAATAATCGGCCCGTCCGGTGCTGGAAAATCAACATTCCTTCGGTCTTTGAATACCCTTGAGACTATTACGGAAGGATCCATCTATATAGAAGATGAGCTTTTCTGCAAAGCGGAAAACGGTAAGATTGTCGATGCGATGGATCCTGATAAGCACAAAGCGGCTCTTTTGGAGATGGGAATGGTATTTCAGCGGTTTAATCTGTTCCCCCATAAAACCGTAAAAGAAAATGTAATGCTTGCTCCTATTCATGTCAGAAAGTATGATAAAGATATTGCTGAGAAAAAAGCCGTGGAGCTTTTGGATAAGGTAGGTTTGTCCGATAAGGCAGATGTATACCCCAGAAGGCTGTCCGGAGGCCAGCAGCAGCGTGTAGCCATAGCCAGGGCCCTGGCTATGGAACCGAAGATAATGCTTTTTGATGAGCCGACCTCCGCATTGGATCCTGAGCTTGTCGGAGAAGTTCTCAATGTAATGAAAGACCTGGCCAAACAGGGCATGACAATGATCGTGGTGACACACGAGATGGGTTTTGCCAGAGAAGTGGCTGACCGGGTGGTCTTCATGGCGGATGGAGAGATTCTGGAAGACAGGGATCCCCAGTCTATGTTTTCCTACCCTCAGCATCCTAAGACCAGGCAATTCCTCGAAAGTGTATTATAAAAGAATAGACTTTGATGGCGGCAGAGTGTTTCCTGAGGGAAGGCTCTGTCGTTTATCTTTATTTGCACAGAATAAACTGAAAGAGTTTTGGCATAGAAGTTTGCATGTGGTATAATAAATATACTCAGCAAGGCCATGGATCCTTTTAGGGCAGGCCTCATTTTCAGACATCAATAGTATTATATTCGCTGCGAATGGGAAGGATATTTCATTTATGGTGACTATGGATTCTAATATAAATAAACAGGGCCTCAGTCCTTATTTATCGCCGGCCGCGGCCTGGGCTCTGGCTCTGGGTACAAGCATCGGCTGGGGATCCTTGGTGGTTACCGGCAGTACTTACCTGGCCCAGGCCGGACCCATGGGATCGGTTCTTGGTATGGTGATCGGAACAATCATCATGCTTGTCATCAGCCGAAACTATTATTATATGATGAGCTGTATACCGGAAGCAGGGGGGGCCTATGCTTATTCCAGAGATACCTTTGGCTATGATCATGGATTTCTGACGGCCTGGTTTTTAGCGCTGACCTATTTGGCCATTCTTTGGGCCAATGTCACTTCTCTTCCTCTTTTTGCCCGATATTTTATCGGCAATTATTTTGAGTTTGGCTATATGTATACCCTGTTTGGCTATAGGGTATATTTTGGAGAGTTTCTTTTGTCTGCTGCCGCTCTTGCCCTCGCAGGGCTGGCATGTATCTTCCTCAAGAAGTGCCTGGCCTATATGATGATCGGGATGGCAGCCATTATCTGCCTGGGCATCGCAATATGTTTTGTTGTGGCTATGCTGAGGCTTGATATTCCTGCTGCTTCTGCCTTTTCACCGGCCTATGTACCGGATGATTCCGCCCTGGCTCAGATCGTTAGAATCGCCTGCATCTCACCATGGGCCTTCATCGGATTCGAGAATATATCCCATGCGACGGAGGAGTTCTCCTTTCATCGGAAAAAGGCTTTTCGGATTCTTGTGGCAGCAGTCATCGTGGCAAGTCTCCTTTACATCTCTGTTACTCTCCTTTCCGTAACGGCATATCCGCCCCAGTACAACAACTGGCTGGAGTACATACATGACAGGGGCAACCTGTCAGGGATAGAAGGCCTTCCTGCTTTCTATGCAGCCCGCCATTATATGGGAAATGGAGGAGTAACCCTGCTGATGGCGGTCCTGCTCTGCCTGATTCTCACCAGCCTGATCGGTAATATTCTGGCCTTGAGCAGACTTTTTTACTCCCTGGCAAGAGACCGGATCCTGCCGGCCCGCTGCGCAGACCTGAATAAAAAGGGTATTCCCGGCAAAGCGGTTTACATGATCCTGGCAATATCCATATTGATTCCATTTGTAGGGAGAACAGCCATCGGCTGGATCGTGGATGTGACGACCATCGGCGCCACGATTATCTATGGATTTGTTTCGGCATGTGCATGGAAAACAGCGGATTTCCGTGGGGATAAGGTGGAGAAAACAACCGGTCTTGCCGGCCTTATTTTCATGATCGCCTTTGGTGCTTATATTTTAGTACCTAATCTTTTTACCAGCGGATCCATAGAAACAGAGACCTACTTCCTCTTTGTCATCTGGGCCATACTGGGCTTCTTCTATTTCCGTCTGATCCTGAGAAGGGATGAAGAAGGCAAGTTCGGTTATTCCATCATTGTCTGGATCGGGCTTTTGTCCCTTGTCCTTTTCGTGGCTTTGGTCTGGATGAGCCAGAACAATATGAATGCGGCTACAAAAGCCATGGATGAGATCAATAAATACTATCATTCTCTGGGTGTCAGCACCGGGGCTGATGATATCATCATGAAGGAACTGGCGGTGGTCCGCAGCACCAATGCCAAGAGCATCCTGGTGGTGATCAGCCTGATGGGACTGTCTCTGGCGGTTCTCCTGAACAACTATTCTCTTATGAGCCGGAGAGCAAGAGAGAGTGAGAAGGAGCTGGGCAGCGTTCGGGAGATGGCCAACAAGGATCCTTTGACCGGCGTCAAGAGCAAGCACGCCTATGCCGAGCAGGAATTGTATCTGAACCGGGCTATAAAAGAAGGAAAACAGGAATTCTTCGGTCTATTGATCTGCGATGTCAACGGATTAAAGCATATTAATGATACCCTGGGCCATAAAGCGGGAGACGAGTACATAAAGTCAGCCGGGAGACTAATATGCGAGATTTACATGCATAGTCCTGTCTTCCGAATCGGTGGTGACGAGTTTGTCGTTCTGCTTGAGGGACGAGATCTTGAGAATCGATATAGCTTGCTTGATAGGCTGAACCAACAGGTTGAAGACAATATTAGCCTGAATCAGGTCGTTATCGCGAGTGGTATGGCGGAATTTGATCCGGATCATGATGAAAGTCTTCATCAGGTCTTTGAGAGGGCCGACCGCCTTATGTATGACAGGAAGCAGGAGCTGAAGGGGATGGGAGCCCGGACGCGGGGATAAGCAGTATCAGGAAAATAATAGATAGATAACCTGAAGTACAGGTCAGGAGGTGGACCATATGATGTATGAGCAAATAGTGAACAGACTTCGCCAGGTATATGAGAGCAAGGATGCTTCTGCCATAGAGGAGCACGTGGCCATTCAGTTCAATATATGGGGGGAGGGGCATGGAGCCCTTTATATGGAGATCGATGACGGAAAGATCCATATCGAACCTTTTGAATATTATGACAGAGACACCATTATAAGTACAGATGCAGAGACTTTGCTGGGTATTGCTGCCGGCAGGATTGATCCCTGTACATATGGAGACCTCTGCGTTGAAGGGGATGCTTCCAGAGTTGTTATCCTAAGAGATCTGTCTATGAAGAAAGCTGGGGATGAAGAGGAAAAGGCTTCTGCAGAGGAAGACCTTTCATCTAGCGATATCGATTTGGCATCTGATTCTAAGAAAAAGAGTCACCCTCATATAGACGCTGTCAAGAAAACCGCCGGCAAGGCAGCAGGAACCGTGAAAAAGAAGGCAGGAGAAGCCGCCGGAGCGGCCAAAGAAAAGGTGGAGGAAGCCGCCGGGGCTGCCAGGGAAAAAGCCGGCGAGGCGGCAGGAACCGTGAAAAAGAAGGCAGGAGAAGCCGCCGGAGCGGCCAAAGAAAAGGTGGAGGAAGCCGCCGGCGCTGCAAAGGATAAAGCCGGGAAGGCAGCAGGAACCGTAAAAAAGAAAGCCGGGGAAGCGGTCGGCTCAGCCAAAGGAAAGGTGGAAGAAGCCGCCGGAAGTGCCAAGGGGAAGGCAGGAGAAGTAGCTGATTCGGTAAAGAAGAAAGTGGGACGCAGGAAAAAGCATTCCGAAGAATAGAGGAGAATAGTACATGCAAGCAGATTATAGAGATCACCGTTCGAGGGACGGGAAGCCCGAAGGGAAGAAGAATAACCGTGATCAGTGGCAGGGGATTGATCTTTCCGGCCAGCCTTACCCGGAGCAGGATCATTCTCCCTATCAGAATGGGCCATACAGGGAAGAGAGCAGTCAGATAAAGCCCGGTAAGGAAGGTATTGCGGCAAAAAGCTTTCTGCTGGGTATAGCGGCAGCTCTTGCAGTGTTTATCGTTATAATTGGCGGAATTCTGCTATACCGCAATTATGGGAATCTCTCTTCCGGCAAAGCGGGTAAATCCCAGGAGAAAGCAGCGAAAACCAAAGCTAACGCTGATAAAAAGGGAAAAACTATTATCAAGGTGGATGATTATAGCAAAAGGGAAGAGAAGTACGACCAGGATGGAAATCTAATTAAGAGCAGTTCCTGGACTCCTGAAGGGTCATTCAAAGGATGGACGGATTATACATATGATGATAATGGGACAGAAACAAAATATGTCTCCTACTATGGGAACGGCAAGGTAAAAAACAGTGGAGAAACAGAGCAGGATGCCCAGGGCAATATTATCAGGTGGTCTTACTATGACCTGGATCATAATCTGGAAGATTACAAGGTGGCGGAACTGGATTCGAAGGGAAATGCAGTAAAGTGGAACTGTTTTGAGGCAGATGACAGCCCTGCCGGATATCAAGAGATTGAATATGACTCCGAAGGCAATAAAACAAAGGCTGCCTCCTTTGCACAAGATGGTCATAAGAAATCCTGCTCATGGTATGATGACAGGGAGAATGAATCAAGATACGAGACCTACGATAAAGACGGACAGATTGATTATTGCTACGAATACGAATACAATGATCAGGGCGTAATGACAAGAGAAGAATACGAATGGGTTGACGATCCTTATTTATCAAAAGGCCTGGAAGAATATGACGACCGGGGCTGGCTTGTGAAAAGTACTGAATACAAAGGGGATGACATCCATACAATCAGCACCTATGAATATGATGACAAAGCCTGTCTTATTAAGAAGACCAACTATCATTTTGATAATACGGTAAGCTCTGTGGAATCCTATGAATACGACAAACAGGGACACAGAACAAAAGGTGAGACAGCCATCGATGATGGTACCGTCTATAAGAAAACCACCTATGAGTTCAGAGGAGACTTTATATATAAAAAGACGGAACGTAATTCCAAAGATGTCATAGAAGAATATAAAGAGTATGATGAATATGGATGCTGTAATGTCTCCGCTCACTATTTTAAGGGTGAATTGTCCTGGTATGATGTATCCGAGAATAGTCCGGAAGGCTTTGAACTGAAAAGCACCAGTTACTATGATGAAGGAAAACATATCAAGAGTGTCTCAGAGTATGAGCCTTACAAGTATAATAATGGATACTCAACCATAAGAGGAACAACGATAACGAAAGAAACTAATTATACGGAGTCCGGAGAAGTTGAAGGATATTCTATCTATAAATATAATGATAAATACCAGCAAATTGCAGAAGAAAAGTATGACAAGCAGGACAAGCTGCTTGAAAGAGAAGAATCAGCATATGATTCCGAAGGACATAAAGTAGAAACAACAAATTATGATGCTTCAGGAAAAGTCTTATCAGCAGAAGAGACAAAGTATAATAACGAAGGAAGGTATGCAGGATATTACTCATATGGTGAGAATAGAAAGCTGGAAAGCCGACTTGAATATACCTATGATGATCATGGCAACATAGTAAAAAGATCATATTATGATACTAATAAACTGAAAGATTGGACCGAATCAGAGTTTGATCAATATGACAATGAGATAAAAGAGACATCTTATGATGCGGACGGCAGTGTATCATCCTGGAGACAATATGAATACGACAGCGCAGGTCATAAGAGGAAGGAGACCAGTAAATATTCTTTTGAGGATTCAACATCGGTAACCACATACGATGTAGATGAGGATGAGATCCGGTAATCGATGCTTTAGGCCGCTCCTCAAGACGTGCAGGCACAGATTTGACACTTGAACTAACATCATATCTGCAAAAAAAGCTGTGAAAAAGAAACAATCAGGGTTTCTTTTCACAGCTTTTTTAGGATGAAATATCTTTATTGGCTAACACTTCCAGGGCGTTCAACAAACCTTTAGGTGCACTGCCCCAGTACCTTGTAAAGCAGTTCATAAAGACGAAGGGCATCTTTTTCCTCCAGAGGAAGCTTCCGGCCGACTTTGGCGGGAATCGTAGCTGCCCGGTCTCTAAGAGAAAGTCCCTTATCTGTCAAGGTGACAATGACGATCCGCTCGTCTTCTTTTTTTCGAACCCGGCTGATAAAGCCATCCTTCTCCATCTTTTTCAGGAGAGGGGTCACCGTTCCGGTATCCAGATAGAGCCGCTGACACAGGTCGCCGACACTGATGTGGTCCTTTTCCCATAAAACCAGAAAGACCAGGTACTGAGTGTAGGTGATCCCTAACTCTTTCAGATGTGGAGTGTAGAGGCTGACGACTTTGCGGGAGCAGGCATAGAGAGGGAAACAAAGCTGGTTGTCCAGTTTCAGCATGTCATAATTACCTGATTCATCGGGCTGACATAGCTTATCGAAATCATTTTCCATGGCTTTCTTCTTCCTTTGCTTTTTTCTCTGCTTCACGCTTCTTTTGAGCCAGGTAGCTGACCGCAGACAAAGCAGCGATATTGCCCTCGCCGGCCGCCTTGATATATTGATAAGGCTGACCAACGATGTCTCCGCAAGCAAAGCAGCCGGGGATATTGGTTGACATGGTCCGGTCAACCTTGACATGGTTTTTGTCTGTGGCCAGGCCCGGAACCAGCTGTGCAGGAGATACACTCTCTCTCAGGATAAAGATTCCGTCAACCGGATGATCACCGGCATTGGTCTTAAGGACTCGCTTTCCCTCGCTCTCATAGATCTCTTTGGGCTTTTCCCGAAGGACTTCCACGGAATCCTTCAGCTGGATGTCGCCGGCGTAGGTCGGAATATAGAAGACCTTGTCAGCCACTTCTGCCAGAAAGTCCGCTTCGGCCTCTTCCTTTTCTGAGGATCCCACTACGATAGCCGTTTTTCCATGATAGAGGGGCGCATCGCAGGTAGCACAGTAACTGACGCCCCTGCCCAGGAATTCCTCTTCGCCAGGATAAAGCTTACCCTGCATAACGCCGGTTGCAAGAATGATGGTTGAAGCCTCATAAAACTCATTTTTTGAATTCTGAAGTGCAAAATAATCTCCCATGGAGTAGACCGAGGTGATTTTGTCTTCGGTGATTTCAATATCCATTTCTTCCAGATGGCAGGCAAAACGGTCAGCCAGATCCCGTCCGGAGATGTCCGGGAAACCCAGATAATTCTTGATGGACTCTGCCTTTACCAGCTTATTGCTGAAATCCTTACTGCCAATCAAAAGAACAGACTTATTGCGGATCCGGGCGGTGATCGCTGCCTCTAATCCCGCAGGACCGGTTCCTATGATGGCGATATCAACTCTTTCCATATTTTCCTCCAATATATAAAAAGGTCGCTTTCTCGATACTTCTTATGCCTTATGCTGCCGCTTTAAAGAAGACCGGCAACGCAGGCTTCTACATCGCTCATCTTGGCAGTAGGCTCAAATCTGGCCGCCACATTACCCTGACGGTCGATAACGAACTTGGTGAAATTCCACTTGATATCAGGATTGTTCTTGTAATTCTTGTCGATCTTCTTAAGGAGAGCGGCCATCATCATAGCCTTAGGGCCCCTTCCGAAACCTTCAAAGCCCTTCTGGCTTTTAAGCCAGGTAAATAGGGGCAGGGCATTCTCTCCATTCACGTCAGACTTGGTCATCTGGGGGAAGAGAGTGTTATAGTGCAGAGTGCAGAACTCATGAATCTCTTCATCTGTCCCCGGTGTCTGTCCGGCGAACTGGTTGCAGGGTACATCAAGTACTTCGAAGCCCTGGTCATGATACTTCTCAAACATAGACTCGATATCCTCATAGTGGGGGGTGAAGCCGCAGCCGGTAGCTGTGTTGACAACCAGAACAACCTTCCCTTCGAACTCCTTCATAGAGATTTCTTTTCCTTCCATATCTGTTACAGAATAATCATAAAAACCCATCTTGAATCCTCCTTTGCTTTTTTTTTCTGCTGTACCTTAACCAATCTCAAAGCAGGTAATAAAATATCCAAGCACATAAATCTATTACAAAATTATATTTGACACAATATAAATTATCACAGGGCAATTTTTTTGTCAACAGGAGATTTAATAGTTATCCACATTTTTTGTAAGAATAAAGACCTATTCCTTCTGTTAAGGTAAAACAACATATGGAAATCTGTGAATATCAATGGCAATAAAACTAAAATTTCTTCTTATTTGATCAAATCATAACATATCGAACTTTTTCTTAATGAGAAAAAATGCAGATTTATCCACAGATTTATCCACATTGTCCACATAAGTCTCTTCGAAAGAAAAAGAAAAAAGAAGCTTGATTATTGGGCAAAAGGTGTGTTAGTATAGCCCTTGATCGTCCGAGAAAGACTCTATATACCTTACCAGCATAAACAGCAGAGGAGAAATAAATATGTATAATAAAGATAAGAAGAGCCGGATGAAGGCCCTTGTCTCGATACTGGCCCTGGTCATGATTCTTACATCCAGTCCCGTCCATGCATTCGCCTCCAAAGTCAAAAGGCCTAAGATCAGCGCCAAGACTGCGATCATTATGGATATGGATAGCGGGAGAGTTCTTTACGGAAAGAAGAGATATGCCAAAAGGAACCAGGCCAGCATCACCAAATTGATGACGGTGACCCTGGCAGCAGAGAACAACTCTCCATCAGCAAAGTTCACCATCAATAAAACAGTTTCTAAGGTCAAGTTCTCCCGCTTTCCCATGAAAGTTGGAGATTCCTGGACGGTAGAGGACTTATCCTACGGAGCCATGCTTCCTTCCAGCAACGGCTGCGCATCGGCTCTGGCCATTAAGACATCAGGAAGCCAGAAGGCTTTTATAAAGAAGATGAATAAGAAGGCCAAAGCCTTAGGATGCAAGCATACTCATTATGCCAATCCTCACGGGCTTCCGTCCGGCAACCATTACACCTGTGCATATGACACTGCGCTGATTCTTCGTTATGCCTATAATAATGAGACGGTAAGAAAGTATATGGGTACACGAAAGTGGACGGCAAAAACGCTGAAGAAGCATCAGACGATTCACATGCGCAATACCAACAAGCTGCTGGGTAAGTATAACGGAGTGATGGGCGGAAAGACAGGAACCACCAGTCTGGCAGGCAACTGCATCGCTACGGTTTACCAGTATAAGGGACATCGGTATGCGGTGGTTGTTCTGGGAAGCTCAAGCGGGAAGAAGCGCTTAAGTGATAGCCGCAAGCTTTATCGCTTCATCCGGGCCAAAGTTAATCAGGCCAATTAAGGAAACAAGGATTGAACCGAGTCCATTCCAGATCGATTTTATTGGAAACGGATTTGGCAGAACCGTTGTTTAAGAGGTTTTCGTTGAAAACCTCTTTTTCTTTTGCTATAATTATTAATTGACTGTTTATCTACAGGCTTTTCGTGCCTGCTTTGCGGGCAGCATCAATTATACATCAGAAGCGATTTTGAAATGACAGAGGAGGATATAGAACATGCACTGGTCTGAAAGAATAGCCAAAGATATCATCAAGAGATCCCCGGATAAGGAAGAATATGTATGCGCAGCGGGAATCAGTCCGTCCGGTTCCATTCATATCGGTAACTTCAGGGATATTGCCACCAGCTATTTTGTATATAAGGCTTTGAAAAAGGAAGGGAAGAAGGCAAGGCTTCTTTTTTCCTGGGACGAGTTCGACCGCTTCCGTAAGGTCCCGGTCAATGTCCGGGAGATTGCGCCTGAGCTGGAGCAGGATATCGGCAAGCCTTACGTGGATGTAAAAGATCCTTATGGCTGCTGCGGGTCCTATGCGGAACATTTTGAGAAGGAGTTCGAACGGTCTCTGGCCCGGTTCGGCATCGAGGTGGACTTCCGAAGACAGAGTGAGAACTATAGAAGCGGCAAGTATGCTCCCTATGTCATCCAAGCCATTCAGAAGAGAAAAGAGATCTTTGATATACTGGATAAGTTCCGTCAGCAGGTGGCTACCCCGGAGGAGAGGGAAGCGTATTATCCTGTAAGCATCTATTGCCCGGTCTGCGGTAAGGATGAGACCAGGATCACATCTGTCAGCGAGGATGGTGTTCACGCCGAGTATACCTGTGCCTGCGGCCACAGCGGAAGCTGGGACTTTAGCAAGGATTTCAACTGCAAGCTGGCCTGGAAGATTGACTGGCCTATGCGTTGGATGTACGAGGGTGTAGATTTTGAGCCAGGCGGAAAAGATCATGCCAGCCCCGGCGGAAGCTATGATACCAGCAAGATCATAGCCAAGAAGATCTTTAATACCAAGGCGCCCATGTTCAAGGGCTATGAGTTTATCGGCATCAAAGGGACTACCGGCAAGATGTCCGGATCGACAGGATTGAATCTGACTCCGGAGACTCTGCTTAAGATCTACCAGCCGGAAGTTATCCTTTGGCTCTACTCCCGGGCCGAGCCCAACAAGGCCTTTGACTTCTGCTTTGATGAAGAGATCCTTCGCCAGTACTTTGAATTTGATAAAATGCTCAAGGTCCACCAGGCCGGTAAGGGAAAGAACTTTGACAATATCGAGGGAATCATGTACAACTGCCTGATTGATGGCAGAGATCTTCATCCGGTTCCCATGCAGCAGATCGTAAATTTTGGCTCTGTCGTGGATTTTAATGCAGACATGCTTGAGGTGGTCTTTGAGAAGATCGGCACTCCCTATAAGAAGGAAGAGTTCCTGGAAAGACTTGACCTGGCCCGCTATTGGCTGGAGAAGTGCTCTCCCGAGAATATGAATACCCTTCTGGGCTACCGCAATTGGGAGTATTATGAGCAGATGGATGAGTCCCAGAAGAAGGAAATCCGTATTCTCCATGATTTTATCGAAAAGGGTCAATATAACCTGGATGAGCTCAACAGCTTCATATATACCGTGCCTAAGGAAGCCAGGGAAGACTTTAACGAAGAGCAGAAAAAGCAGCTTCAGGCGGAATTCTTCCGCAATGCCTACCGGCTGATGATCGGCAAAGACGCCGGGCCCAGACTATATCTCTTCCTTTATGCGGTTGAGCCTCAGCGCTACCTGCCCTTGCTTGACTTCTCCACACCCCAGACGGAGGAGGAGAGAGAGCTGGCGGCCAAGGCTAAGGAAGAAGCTCTTCGCAAAGCCAGAGAAGAAGAAGAGGCAAGGATCGCGGCTGAGAAAGCTGCAGCAGAGGAAGAAGCCAGACGGCATGCCCTGCCCCCTTTGAAAGAGGAGATCAGTTTGGAGGATTTCCAGAAAATCGATCTGCGAGTATGTGAAGTTGTGGAATGTGAGATCGTGAAGAAAGCCAATAAGCTGCTCAAACTGACTCTGAATGACGGATTTGGAGAGAGAGTCATTGTTTCTTCGATTCGGCAGGATTATAAGCCGGAAGAACTGATCGGAAAGAAAATCATTGTAATAGCCAACTTAAAGCCGGCCAAGCTGTCGGGCATCCAGAGCAACGGAATGCTTTTGGCGGCCAGTGGCGAAGAGTACGGCTGCAAGGTCCTTTTTGCTGACGATATCGTTGCGCCGGGAACGCCTATTAGCTAGACCTTGATAATAAAAGGAAGAATATACGAAACTTGAAGAAAGCCCGGCAATGACCCAGGGCCGGCAGGGTCCGGCGGGAATGGAAGAAATGGAAGAAGGGAGTTGAAGTGCCTGTGAAAGACAGAGAAGAGCTGCGGGCTGCCATACAGAGGATAGACCACAAGAGTTATGGTATGTACAAGAGCCTGGCCGGTTCTTACCGGTTTGGTGACTTTATCCTTCACATTGATCATGTGCAGGGAGACCCCTTTGCCTCTCCCTCCCGCCTTAGAATTGAGGTTCCCGAAGGAGTTCATGGTTTTCCTAAAGATGCCTACGGGAAGAGACACCGAAGAATCGCTGCGGAAGACCGCATACTAAGAGTCTTTCATAGAAACCTGGGTAAGTCTTTTTCTCAGGGGGAATCAGGCCGGGGAAGGGACCGGATGTCCGGGACAAGCGGGTCCGGAAAGAGCGGGAGAATCAGCACTTGTCCGACCGGCCAGTCCGTTCTGGAGAGAATCGCGGTTCACCTGACCGATCAGGCATTGGAATTTCGGTTCGAACTGGGCTTTCCGGCCAGGGGAAGAACCATTCTGGGTCAGGAGATGATAGATCTTGTATGCCGGATCATCCCCGATTTGGCTGCCCGCAGTTTCTTTTACAGGAACTGGACCGGGCAGGATCGGGAGCGACTAAAAGAAGCGCTTGAACTGGCAGATGACCAGGACTGGATCCGGGCGGAGCTTGTGAGGAAGGGTCTGCTTGCCTTTGTGGCGGATGGAGCCCGGCTCCCAAGGGAAAGCGGAGTCTCTGACCGGCCTATGAAAGAATGTGTACCTTTTGAGAGCCCTGAGGGACTGAGGGTGGAGATGGACCTGCCTCACCGGGGAAGAATCACCGGTATGGGAATTCCTGAAGGAATTACAGTTATTGTGGGAGGCGGCTATCACGGCAAGTCCACTCTTCTGAAAGCACTGGAGCAGGGTGTTTATAATCATATAGCAGGAGACGGCAGGGAATATGTCCTGACCCGAGATGACGCTGTGAAGATCCGGGCCGAGGACGGACGAAGTGTCAAGCATTCCGATATATCCCTTTTTATCCGCAATCTGCCCAACGGCCAGGATACAAGGGACTTCTCGACGGAAAACGCCAGCGGCAGCACCTCCCAGGCTGCCAATCTGGTGGAGGCGGCGGAAGCCGGAGCAGGAATATTTCTCCTGGATGAAGATACCTCAGCGACAAATTTCATGATTCGCGACCAGGTTATGGCCGGTCTGGTATCGGATGACAAGGAGCCCATCACCACTTTGCTAAAGAACATAAAGGGACTTAGTTGCGGGCAGGGCCTGTCTTTTGTTATTGTTATAGGAAGCTCGGGAGATTATCTTTCCGTGGCTGACCTGGTACTGCAGATGGATCGTTACCGGGTCTATGATGTAACCCGGAAGGCCCGGGAGGTCGTACGGCAGGCAGGGATTGAGGGTGCATGGCCTGAAACGGACGCTCCCATCCGAGGCAGGACAAGGAATCTAAACCCGGCAGGGAAGCTGCCTGGAGGCAAAGATCAAGGGAATGAAAATGATTATAGCAGAGGCAGAGACCATGCCAGGGGCGGCGACCATAGAAAAGGAGGAGAAGGACGGATCAAACTGAAAGCGGCGGGAACCGATACCGTGATGATTGACCGGGAGTCCATCGACGTCCGTTATCTGGAGCAATTAAGCGAGAATGGACAGACCATCTGCCTGGCTTACCTGATGGGGGAGATTCTAAAGAAGACAAGACAAACCATTCCGATCCGGCAGCTTATTGACAGCATCTATAAACAGATCGAAGAAAATGGATTGATCTCAGTCATTCCTCGCGGGTATTCCTGCGGGCATCCGGTCTATGTGAGGAAACATGAACTGTATGCCTGCCTGAACCGGTATCGCAAAGCCAGGATTGATTTGTAGGGAAAGCATAATTCTTCCTGGTTTTGAGGAAGGAAAACAATGAAAAAAGGAAGTTTGCTTTTTGATTGGTGTTGACAGGATAGAGGAAGAGGAGGAGCTTTTATGAAGAGAAAAATAGCATTGATAATGGCCATGACCCTGTCGCTCAGTATGGCGGCAGGCTGCAGCGGCAGTTCCAAAAAAGATAAGGGACAGGCATCAGAAGCATCGACAGAATCTTTAGATGATCTTTTTGGGGATATACCGGAAGAGCCCAGACCTGAAAAGCCGGAAGAATATGTGAAACTTGGTACCTATAAGGGATTAACCGTCACTAAGAGCGATACCACGGTATCTGACAAGGAAGTGGATGAAAACATCAAGTCCAATATGGCGCCGGACATTGTCGAAGTTACTGACCGTGATACGGTAAAGGAAGGTGACATACTCTATATCTCCTATGAGATCAGCGTGGATGGAGAACCGATAGACGGATATATGGAGGATGAACGGGAGTACTATCTTGGGGAAAATGAGTTTGCTTTTCTTAAGAAAGATATAGATAAGGACCTGATCGGCAAAAAGGTAGGAGAACAGTTCACTCTTAAAAACAGCTTTGTTGATGATCTGGCCGATGAAGAAATGTATGATTATGACGATTACGATGACGAGGCCGATGCCCTGAGTGCCGATGATCTGGGTGAGGCAGGCCTGGAAGATGATGGCGAGGAGCCCTTTGAAGAGGGGGAAGAAGATGAAGATGCCCAATATGCAGGAAAGGAATGCGAAGTAACAATTACCATTGACTCCATCAATAAAGAGGAAATCCCCAAACTCTCAGACGACTATGTAAAAGAATACTCAAATGGTGAGTATAAGACAGTCGATGAATATCGCAAGAGTATCAGGAAGGACCTGGAGGCCTGGAAAAAAGATAATGCAGAACAGGAAGCCATTCAAAATCTATTTGATCAGATCATAAAGAATGCAGAACAGATAAAAGATTTTCCGACAGATATGGTTGAACAGGAAGAAGATTACCTGACAGATGACATAGCTGCTGAAATAGAAGAAAATATGGATGAAGACCAGCAGCAGGCTTTTGATGAGTATTTTAAAGAAAACTATTCTGATTTTAAGGATATTCATGAGTATGCTGTGTACAGCCTCAAGTATACCTGCGTCTATGACCTGCTGGTGAAAGAGTATAAGATTGATCCCACGGATGCGCAGATCAAAGAAGTCATGGAGGATACGTACGCTGAATGGGGCTATGAAACGGTTGACGATGCCATGGAGTCAATTCCCAAGGATGAGATAAAGGACATCGTCATCAACGATTTGCTGATTGACCAGATGAAGAAGGATAACAAGATCGTCGAAGCCGGAAAATAATAAAAGAAAAGATCTGATATAAGATCCGTAAGGGCAGTTGGCCGGGGGACTAGGTAAGAGCCGGCCGGAGCAGCAGGAATTATAAGAGAGTTATTTGCAGGAAAGGCCCGGTATTATTGCCGGGCTTCTTTCCTGTTTTCTTTGACGACCTGACAGATCAACAACGATATGTTAGAAGCGAGGGGAAAATGAATTACGAAAAGATCCGGGAGATCAGAAACCACGACAATACCTTTGCCCGCATCCTGGGGATCGACACCAAAGAGATTCGTAAGGGTTATGCCATGGGCCAGATGCCTGTCCGTCCGGACCATCTCAACATCAACGGATCCGTTCACGGAGGTGTCCTTTTTGCCCTGGCCGATACCATCGGCGGGGCAGCAGCTGCGACCCACGGCAACCGGGTGACCACGGCCTCCGGTAATATGGAATACCTGGCAGCAGCGATGAATACAGACAAGCTGGTCTGTAAGGCCGAGGTAGTTAAGGAAGGAAAGAAAATCAGCGTCAGCGAAATCAGAATCTATGACAGCAGGGATAAACTCCTGGCCATCGGCTTATTTGAATATGCCAGGATGAAGGGAACTTATGAGAGCCCCCTTCCCCAAAGCTAAACTACATAATGATCCATTGATAAGCCAAGGTCATCAGAGGCATAGTCAGGATGCAGAGGAAGACACTCATGATATTAATGCTGCTTGCCAGAATAGAATCCTTCCCGTACACGCCCGCAAGCTGGGTCACATTGACCGCCACAGGAGCAGCAGCCGCCAGAAAGGATACAAAAAGAATCTCGGGACCCCGGGCCATCATCCAGGGAATTCTGGTCAGCCATAATAAAAAGATGCAGAGCATGGGCATGAGAAGCAGGCGGATCAGGCAGACCAGCCAGGATCTTTTCCGCGAGAAGACGGACTTAAGGTCCGAAGAAGCGATCAGAATGCCGATAACAATCATGCTGACAGGAGCGATACAGGCGCCGGTTCTCTCAATGGCCAGAGAAGGAATCTCCGGAAGCTTCCATCCATTGAAAAAGAAAAGCAGCCCCAAAAGCATGGCGATTATGTTTGGATTGGCAATCACTTTTTTTAGATTCATAGCTTCTTTGCCGCCTATAATATATGCTCCGTGAGTCCAGAAAATGATAAGCTGCACACCCATAAAGGCACAGCAATAGATCACATATTCCTTGCCCAGCACACTGCCTATAAGGGGGACAATCAGGTTGCCGCAGTTGGGATAAATCAGAGAAGCCCGCTCAATCGCATTCATCGGGAAACATCGGTTGAACAGATGAACAAAAAGCAGGAAGAGGACGTGCATCAGAAGGGAAGCAAGGACCGCCAGAAAAAATCCACGTACCTTATTCATGGAGAAGCTGATCTGAAAAGCATCAAAAACCAGAGCAGGATTGATGATGTATAAGACCAGTGAAGCCAGATGGGAGCTGTCAGACTCTTCAAGCACATGAAAACGAACGCCTAAAAAGCCGAAAAATATGTAGATAGCCATCACCATGATCTGTGAAAGAAGCATAAGACTTAGATTCATGGGTATTTCCTCCTTGGGTTGCAGATGAGAATCAGTTATATCATCATATTTTAAATAAATCAAACAGATAATGCAAGCAAGGCCTGCCTATAAAAATGGTAATAAGTAATCGTAGTATTGGTTCAAGGTCTGACCCCGTAACAATCTGAATGAACCAATACAAGTATGAAAAAGAATGCCCTTTAACAGAATTTTATAAACGCTGGAAACAATCTAAGAGACGTAGAGGAGAAGAGTTATGCAAAGAGAGGGATTCGGATCCCGCTTAGGATTTATTCTTGTAAGCGCAGGATGCGCCATAGGTATTGGTAATGTATGGAGGTTCCCATATGTAGCAGGAGAAAATGGCGGAGGGATATTTGTTTTTTTCTATCTTCTCTTTCTGGTGATTATGGGACTGCCGGTTCTGACCATGGAGCTGTCTGTGGGAAGAGCCAGTAAGCAAAGCGCCTATCTGGCTTACAAGACTCTAGAAAAACCCGGGACCAAATGGCACCTGCACGGATGGATCTGCCTGTTTGGCTCTTTTGTGCTCATGGTCTATTACACCACGGTAGCCGGATGGATGCTGGCCTACTTCTTCAAATTCATCACAGGGACCTTTGCAAGGGGGATGGAAGCGGATGATATCGGAGCTGTCTTCAACCAGTTGCAGTCATCTCCGGTGGAAATGAGTGTCTGGATGGCCATAACCGTCATAGCAGGATTCCTGGTCTGCGCCAAGGGTCTGGAAAACGGTATCGAAAAGATCAGTACCTATATGATGTCCATTCTGCTGGTACTTATCATCATACTGGCAGTCCATAGTCTGATGCTCCCAAGAGCATCAGAGGGACTCAGCTTCTACCTTGTTCCCAATATAGACAAGGTACGTGAAATCGGTCTCAACAAAGTAATAACTGCAGCCATGAATCAGGCATTCTTTACACTTAGCATAGGTATAGCCTCCATGGAGATCTTCGGAAGTTATATGTCCAGGGACCATACCCTTCCAAGTGAAGCAGGAACCATCTGTATACTGGATACCTTTGTAGCCATCATGGCCGGACTGATCATATTCCCTGCCTGCTTCGCTTTCGGTGTAGCTCCGGACCAGGGACCGGCCCTGATCTTTGTCACTCTGCCTAACGTATTTGTCAATATGGCCGGCGGCAGAATCTGGGGAAGTATGTTCTTCCTTTTTATGACCTTCGCCAGTTTCTCAACGGTAATCGCGGTATTTGAGAACCTGATCGCCTATCTGACAGACACCTTTGGCATAAGCAGGAAGAAATCGGTATGTATTAATCTGGTTAGCGTTCTCCTGGGCAGCATGCCCTGCGTATTGGGATTCAATGTCTGGAAAAATGTCCTCTTCATGGGTAACAAAAACATACTGGATATGGAGGACTACATCGTCAGCAACCTTCTGCTGCCGACAGGATCTCTGGTTTTCCTGCTATTTTGTGTCACCAAAGCAGGATGGGGATTTGACGATTATCTGAACGAATGCAACACCGGTAAAGGCATAAAGTTCTCTTCCCGGCTCAAACCCTACTTTCAGTTCGTATTACCGGTATTGATCATCTTTATCTTTATCTCAGGACTTCGATGAAAGGGAAGCGGAAATGGAAAACCAATGTCAGCAATGTGCATATTATATCTACGATGAGGAATACGAAGAGTATATCTGTGACGTTGATATGGACGAAGATGACTACTATCAGCTCCTGCAGACGCACCGCAAAAGCTGTCCTTACTACCGAAACGGGGATGAGTATGCGGTCGTACGTAAGCAGATATGACGGCCATCGAAAGAAAAATGATAAGCCAAAAAACGCCTTCAATAATCAGTTAATGATTACGAAGACGTATTTTTATGCAATCATATAAGAAGAAAAGTTTCTTGCTAAAAAGAAGAAAGAGTCAATACGGTATCAAGCATTTCCATGATCCGGAAACCTTCTCGAACCGTGATCAGCTTCACGCCATGTTCCTTAAGGAACCGGTAGAAATCAATGATAAAAGCCTCTTCTATACTAAGTTCGCCCATAAAGGTCACTATAACCGCATCGATATCGCCCTTTTCAATATCCTTAAGAAGAGACAAAAAACGGGGACGATTCTTCACGGTATGGATGCTGTCTCCCGTAAGCCGGGATTCGCTGCGGTCAAGATAAAAGATAAATTCGCAATCCTCTCCAAGCAGCTCACGGGCCTTATCCTGACAGGACTCCCGGCCGATAGCGATCATCTGATTGCCGGCCTGGTTACAGCTGGGGCAATTACCCTGGGCATTCTGAAACTGATATATAGCAACGCGCATATGATAAAACCTCCGATCCAATAATAGGTTGGTATGAGATCACTCTGATTGTCCATGAATAAAGAGACTTCGCTTAACTATATTATAAAATTGGAGAGGGGGAGGTATTTGGAAGGATCTGAACTATGCAAAGGACTATTAAGTACATAGGAATGAGAAGCCAAAAGAGATGCGAAAAAAGAAAAACCGGAGAGCGGCTTATACAGCCATTCTCCGGATCAAAATCAGTATGCGGATAACAAGACTTGAACTACAGACCCCTTATTTAAGCGGTATTTTATATGTTTGACACCAAAATTGACACCAATTTTTTCAATACCAGTTTTAAGCATTATTTCACTGCTTATGATTCAATACGGAGGCTACTCCCACCGTGAATAGTATTCATCTTATGTAAATAAAAATTAGACATTGCCGTGAACAAACTGAACCGGATTTTGCGGAGCCTGCGAATGTTCTGTGGCAAAACAAATAATATAGTCCGGACAAGAAAAAATGCTCTGCCATGTAAAAGGGCGGAGCACTTTTGTATTATATAGTTTTCTGTATCGTCACTCTCTCTGAATCCTTTCGATCAGCGAGAGGGTTCTTCATAGATGACCGCTTCAAAAGGTGCCAGTTCCCCTTTCCGGTTATCCCCCAGGCTTCCGGCGATCAGGTCGGCATTTTTCACGCAGGAAGCATCATAAGAAAGGGACTCGGCAGAAAGATTTATCAGGATGGTCGCTTTGGCTGATTCATTTTCCCTTGTATAAGCGAAGATCTGTTCATCCTCAGGGAAGAGGATCCTGAAATCGCCCTCGGCAAATTCACTGTGCTCCTCTCTGACTCCGGCCAGCCTTTTATACCAGTTCAGCACAGAATCCGGATCTTCCGTCTCGGCAGCTACATTATATGCAGCATAGTCATCATAGACCGGCAGCCAGGGCTTGCCTGTGGTAAATCCGGCATGGTCGGATGTATCCCACTGCATAGGTGTCCGGGCACTGTCCCTGGAAAAACGGTGAACCCCGTCTAAGGCTTCTTCCGGGGAAAATCCTTCGTCTATGGCAAATTGATAATGATTTTTTGTGGAGATGTCATCATAATCATCGATGGATGGCCATGAGACATTTTCAAAACCCAGTTCCTCCCCTTCCATGATAAAGGGGGTCCCCCGCATGGTCAGAAGAAGGGTTGCCAGGGCTTTCGCTCCCGCATCCCGGTCAGCCCCCTCCGGAAGGAAACGGTTCACCGACCGGGGTTGGTCATGATTTTCCAGGAAGACCGGATACCATCCTCCGGTCTTTAACGTGGTTTCCTGGCTGGCGGTAAAAAGAGCCTTCAAATCCGTAAGCTTCCATCGCCGGGTCTTGCACCAGTTGCTTTCATCCTCCAGGTCGATCAGGACATGACCGAATTCAAAAACCATATCAAAGACGCCCTCCGGCCCGACCCAGTCGGGAAGATCCGCAGCGGAAACTCCATTGGCCTCTCCTACTGTAAAAATATCGGTTCCTTCCTGGACAGCGGATTTGAACTCATGGAGATAGTCAAGAATACCCTCGGAATTCGCTGTCATGGCATGAACATTCACTGTCCCGTCATTGGCATCCGGCTGGCCGTCCACAAACTCTGCCGGCTTCTTTATATAGGCGATCGCATCCATGCGGAAGCCGCCCACACCCTTTTTCACCCAGAAATTTGCCACGTCGATCAGGGCCTGACGAACCTCCGGATTGGCCCAATTAAGATCCGGCTGCTGGGGCAGGAAGGTATGGAGGTAGTACTGGTTACGTCCCTTGTCGTATTCCCAGGCCGAACCCCCGAAAATGCTTCGCCAGTTGGTCGGCGGACCCCCGTCTTCCTTAGGGTCTGCCCAGATATACCAGTCGCTTTTATCATTGTCCGCTCCGGACCGGGACCTGGTAAACCAGTCATTTTGATCAGATGTATGGTTGAAAACAAGGTCCATGACAATCCGGATATCCCTCTTGCCCGCCTCCTCAATCAGCTGGTCCATATCCTCCATGGTCCCGTAGGCAGGGTCAATCTGATAATAGTCTGCGATATCGTAACCATTATCCGCCTGAGGTGAAGCATAGCATGGCGTGAGCCAGATCGCCCCGACCCCCAGACTCTTCAGATGGTCCAACTCGGAGGTAATTCCCTTCAGGTCACCGACCCCGTCCCCATCCGAATCCTTAAAGCTCTTCACATAAATCTCATAGGCAATGGTCTTTTGCCACCATTTTAAATTCTCCGAAGACACCGGGGATCCCTCCTCTTCCTCTGTCCCTTCAGTCGGACTGATCTGGCCTGGCTCCTTGCCGGCACTCTGATCGTTAATTCCACAGGCACACAGCATCAAAGCGCACACGGAAATAATAAGTATGGGCAAAAATATCGAATTACCCTTCGGTAACTTCCATCTTTTCATAGCTTCCTTTCTCCTTTATCCCCCCACGATCAGGGGGGCTTACACCATAATTTTTACCGTGATTTCATTTTATCACACTTTTTAGGTTACGTCACACAGGAGGGAAAGTGATCCCGCAGAAGGGTATCGTCTCACTGTCGTCTGCCAGTTCAACGGTCCCATCCCCTTTTGCCTTGTATACTGAGCCATCGACCATAATCATCTCTCCGTCGAGACCGTCAAATGTCCCGAGCCCGGTAT